>JANFXS010000006.1 GCA_024460105.1 Anaerotignum faecicola | reverse complement strand
CCTTTTTTGCAGTCCTTCTTTCCCCTCGTTTCTTACGGCGTATCCGTCCCATGCGGAGATATTCGACGTATCCAGCTTGAAAACTTTGAAGCCTACGTCCGGCGGAACCGTGGATTCGTTTTCGCCAATTTCCATTTGCGACTGCTTTTCTTTCCATCCCGCAAGGATTTTGTTCCCGGCGCGGCGTATACGTTCCTTGCCGATTTCACAGATATTTTTATAGCCCGCTTTGTATGCCTCGGATTTTTCGCCGCATAATTCGGGAAGCTGAACGCAAATGTAACGGCGGTTTCCGCCGTCCTCTGCGTTTAACTGCATAACGGCGTGGGCGGTGGTGGCGGAACCGGAGAAAAAGTCGAGGATGATGTCGTTGTCATCTGCGATAAACCCAATTAAACGCCTGATTAAGTCAACTGATTTTGGATTACTAAAAATATTTTCTCCAAAAAGTCTTGTTGTATATATACTACCATTTGGTTTAAGATCATCCCACAAATCATTCAGCAATTTTCTATTAGAAGGAGCTATATAGTGTTCAGGCTTTCCAGTGCTGCCTAAACGCAATAAATCTACTTTATTAAGGCCCTTACTTTTCAATTGATCTGTGTACCATTCATCTATTTCTAATTGTGTTGGCATATCTGTTCCAAGCTCTTTAAGCATATTATTGTAGTTTTCAATTGCCGCATAACTTCTTTCTTTCGACCATCTCCATTGTCCCTTTTCAGGTATAATACCATAAATGTCATATCTCATAGTCGGCCTATCAGTGCCTCTCCAATGATTATTCCATGTTCCAACTGACTCCCCATCTGAATATTCGCTATAGACCTTATTAAAACGTGTATTTATGTTCTTCGAATACATCAATATAAATTCAAATCCACTGTTTAGCCTATCAATTGTTTCGAATTGTGCCTGTAAATTTTTTGCTCCACGTCTAATAATAATGATATTTCTAAAGTTCTCTTCCCCAAACACCTCATCACACAATTTACGGAGATTATGCACCTCATTATCGTCAATAGAAATAAATATAACCCCGTCGTCCCTAAGCAAATTCGCCGCAAGCCTTAATCTCGGATACATCATATTCAGCCAATTCGTATGGAAACGCCCCATTGTTTCGGGATTGCTTTTCGTCGTTTGGCTCGTAACTTCCTTGTATCTTTCGATTGGGTCTTTATAGTCGTCCTCGTATACAAAATCATTCCCCGTGTTGTACGGCGGGTCTATGTATATCATCTTCACTTTTCGGTAGTAAGAAGATTGGAGAATTTTCAAAACTTCCAGATTGTCGCCCTCTATATAAAGGTTTTCCGTGTTCTCCCAATCCACGCTTTCTTCCCGGCAAGGACGCAAAGTACCAGCGCTCCTTCTCTGCGCCAGCTTCAGACAGTCGTTTTTCCCTTTCCACTTAAACTCATATTTTTCAAAATCATCGTCTATATATTCGCCGCATATATTAAGCAGTTTATCTATATCGAGTTTTCCTTCCGCAAAACAGTCGGGAAACACGCTTTTCAGCTTTTCTCTCGCCTCAAGCTCCAAATCCCTGCTCATTCCGTCTATTTTCTCCATTCGCTCACCCGGTTTTGTAAAATTTTTTTGGTATCTTGATTTTATATCGTCAATGTGCTATTATTTGATTAAAGAAAGGGAACAACCGTCCACAAAGTGGTTGGCCAAATGATTGTGATAGAAAACCCACCCCGTCACTCGGCAAAGTTTGGGGTGGGTTTTCTATGTAGTTTTACTTACAAAAATTAAATATAAATGTAAGCAAAGCCAATAAGAATATGCCAAACGTCAGCAAATCCTTAAAATCAAACTGATTTTTCATAGGCTTCACCCCCATTTCAATGAAATGAAGGCCAACTCACCCCGTGTACACGGCTGTTCCCGCAAACAGTATAACATGTCAGCCGAATTTTTACAATCTCAGAAAAACTTTATATCAATGCCTGTATCCCTCAACGCTTCCTTGGCGTTTTTCACCGCGCTTGTATCGGCGAAACACTTTTCTCCAAACACTATATGCGCCGGCGCGTACTGCGCCATTTCTTCCACGTCCTCAAAACCGACGTTCTCAAAAAGGCATATCAGTATTGTTTCGTTATCTATCGAGTATACCTCACGGCCGTTTATATCTATTGTTTCTACTTTAGCCGTAAGGGGAAAACCGGTTTTAAGAATTATCTCATACACTACGTCAAGCCGCGTTCTTCCCGGCTTCACACCTTCAAGAAATTCGTCTATCCTTTTTTGCAGTCCTTCTTTCCCCTCGTTTCTTACGGCGTATCCGTCCCATGCGGAGATATTCGACGTATCCAGCTTGAAAACTTTGAAGCCTACGTCCGGCGGAACCGTGGATTCGTTTTCGCCATTTTCCATTTGCGACTGCTTTTCTTTCCATTCCGCAAGGATTTTGTTACCGGCGCGGCGTATACGTTCCTTGCCGATTTCACAGATATTTTTATAGCCCGCTCTGTAGGCCTCGGATTTTTCGCCGCATAATTCGGGAAGCTGAACACAAATGTAACGGCGGTTACCGCCGTCCTCGGCGTTTAACTGCATAACGGCGTGAGCAGTGGTGGCAGAACCGGAGAAAAAGTCGAGGATTAGATCATCTGAATTTGTTCCAATTTGCATCATCCTTTTTATCAGTTCTATCGGCTTGGGAAAATCAAAATAAGCTGATAAACCAATTTCACCTAATTCAACAGTACCCTTTTCAGTTATAACAGATACATCATTCCAGATAGTTTTAGGTTTATATGTAGATTTTCTATATTTTTCATATATATTATAATTTCCATCCGCTTTTTTCTTTGCAACCACATTGCTTAACATAGTAGATTTATTGTTATTTATTTCAATTTTACTTTTGCCCCATCTCCAGCAGCTTTCTTGTCCGGAAGAATTAAATGGCAAAATCTTTATACTATAAGCTTCACTTTTCAAAATAGATATAGGAGAAAATCCATTCATATCAACAACAGTTGGATTTACATATATTGGATAAAAAAGATTTGGTCTATTATGGCTCCCAAATTTAGGATTTCTATTTCTTAACTCCCTTATATTAAACTTTCCAATATCATCAATTAAATTTAAATCGTCATTTTCATCAGATTTCTCCAACTCATTAAATTCAGTTTCCATATGTTTTGTATATACAAGTAAGTATTCATGCGTTTTAGAAATCTGTTTGTAAGTTTGCCCCCTTTTATTCGATTGCACTATAATTTGCGTATAAAAATTTTCCTCTCCAAAAACTTCATCACACACCTTGCGAAGATTGTGAAGTTCATTATCATCAATAGAAATAAATATAACCCCGTCGTCCCTAAGCAAATTCGCCGCAAGCCTTAATCTCGGATACATCATATTAAGCCAATTTGTATGGAAACGCCCCATTGTTTCGGGATTGCTTTTCGTCGTTTGGCTCGTAACTTCCTTATATCTTTCGATTGGGTCTTTATAGTCGTCCTCGTATACAAAATCATTCCCCGTGTTGTACGGCGGGTCTATGTATATCATCTTCACTTTTCGGTAGTAAGAAGATTGTAGAATTTTCAAAACTTCCAGATTGTCGCCCTCTATATAAAGGTTTTCCGTGTTCTCCCAATCCACGCTTTCTTCACGGCACGGGCGCAAAGTCCCCGCGCTCCTCCTCTGCGCCAGCTTCAGACAGTCGTTTTTCCCTTTCCACTTAAACTCATATTTTTCAAAATCATCGTCTATATATTCGCCGCATATATTAAGCAGTTTATCTATATCGAGTTTTCCTTCCGCAAAACAATCGGGAAACACGCTTTTCAGCTTTTCTCTCGCCTCAAGCTCCAAATCTCTGCTCATTCCGTCTATTTTCTCCATTCGCTCACCCACCATATCCGGATACTTTTTATCCTTGCTTTAACTGAAATTGCGTGATATAATTTAAACATAAAGAAGGAACAACCGCCCGCAAAGCGGTTGGCCATAAACAAGTCGGCATAAAATCCACCCCGTCGCTAGTCAAAGTTCAGGGGTGGTTTTTCTATGTAATCCTACTTACAAAAATTAAATATAAATGTAAGCAGTGTCAAAAGGAATATTCCAAATGTCAGAACATCCTTAAAATCAAACTGATTTTTCATAGGCGCCGCCTCCATTCTAAAAGAATAGAGGCCAACACAGCTCATATACGGTTGTTTCCATATAATTTTAACATAATCGCTATTATTTTACAATTCTTCCGCCTGCTTTCCCTCCACATCAAGTAAAAACAGACGTTTCACTTTTGCATACAATTTTGTTCTTTCTATAATTTCCCGAATTTTCTCTTCCTTATGGGCGTCAATCCTCATCTCTTCCATAAAAAATGACTGTTGTTTTTGTTTTAGCTCCTTTGTAAGCATATTAATTTTCTTTTTTAAAACTACCTTTTCAACCGCTGTATTTGCCGCCGTTTTCTCAGCCGCCTTTATTTCCAATTTAATTTTCTCTATCTCGCGGTCTAAGGCCGCCTTTTTATTTTCGGCAGAAATTTCCTCTTCCTCAATAGCTGCGGCATTTTCTCGGCTCAAATTCTTCACCGCACGGTTAAGGCAGTCCTCCGGAGAAACAAATTTATCAAGAGGGTGCTCTTCTGTCACACGTTCCTCAAGCAGAGCAAAATCATGCTGTCCGAGATGTTTTTTGCCTATTTCCATACAATGAAGCGCAGGCAGTTCCATAATCTTTCTGCATTCTTCATCGGTCAGTAATTTTCCGCTGCCGCAAATGCCAACAAAAGTATGTTCTTTCCATTCCGAAACATATTTTCCATATACGCTTATTTCGTAAAAACCTATAACACATTTTTCTATATCCGAATCTACAACAACTTTTCCCCTTTGACTGATTCCTTTCCAGAAAATTCCTTCAAGAACATGTCCCGCAAATTTGCCGGTGACAGTAATTCTTCCCGCCCTCGGAACGCTTCTGTCCAACATGCTGTAGCTTTCTCTTAGGTTATATACGCCTATGAACGGACTTGGCGGGTTAAAACGCGCGGCCTTCACTGTCCTTGTTTCTTCTATCAAACTAAAATTGGAATTATGTTCAAAAAAATATTTTATTAAATCCCACAGTTTATCGTTAATTTCCTGAATTTTTTCCTCAATATACTGAGGCTTTATCTCCACATTCTCCGCTATTTTTCCGTCAAAGGTGGTGAAAAGCCGATTCTCCATTTCCTCTGCTTCCCTGATATTTTCTTCCATTGTTTCCCTCAAAATCAATTTGTGTTCTTCTTCGATTTTTCCGACGGGACGCAGCTTTTTAGATATGTATTCAACGGCCATTTCGCCGCTGTCAAAAAATTCGCCCGCAATTTCATCGCTCATGCCCACAATGCCGTCAAACTGGAGAATACGTTTTTTCATAAGTTCCAACATACGCACATCGGCAAAATTTTCAGGATTGACAAGGTTAATCACAATTACATCGTTTTCCTGATCCTGACGATGACAGCGGTTTATACGCTGTTCCATTTCCATGGCGTTATATGACCAGTCGTAGTTTATCACCAAAGAACAGATCTGAAGATTTAATCCGCTGGACGCTACCTCCGTGCAGATTAGAATTTCAGCGGACTTTTCAAATTCTTCCAAAATTTCATAGTCCTTGCTTTTAGCTCCGTTATATACTAACGAAGAATACCCTTTTTCCGAAAGCAGTCTTTTCAAATACTCCTGCGTTATACGGTTTTCAGTGAAAATAAGAGCCTTTTTTCGGCCTCCGTTCTTTTTTATAAGCGGAAACAGCTTTTTAAGCAAAAATAAAAGAAGCTTGCCTTTGGCATTTTCCCTGACATTCTCCGCCGCTTCCTTAATCAGCCTGATTTGCGATAATTCCTCGTCGCTTTCATCATAGCTCTCTAAACGCCTCTCTATATTCCCAAGAGTTTTTTGCAGGGCAAAAGATGAGGAAGATGCAATTTTCGTAAGCATAATCGTTAATTCATAATTGTCCATTTGCGGAAAAGCCTTTTTTTCAGGCTTTTTCAGATAATCTTCCAGAAGAGCGTATAGTTCGCTTTCGCTCTTCGTTAATCTATAGGTTATAGATACGGGAATTCTTTCCGTTAATTTCATATATCGTTTGGCTTGGCTTCTTAGGGTTCTGAAACAATATCGGCTGATATTTTCTGCCAGCTCGCCGTAATTTTCGCTCTTTCGAAAATACCGCTTATAGAACCATTCCTTTTCCGGCAGCGCATCCTTATCAATGAAATATATCAGACCATAAACATCCATAATGCTCATTTCAATTGGCGTAGGGGTGACAAGTATTTTAAATGCGTTTCCCGCCGCCGATTTCAGAGCTTCGGCTTCTCCGCTCATGCCCGTATGGATTTTTGACAAACGGCTTGCTTCTTCAAAAACAACTGCATCCCATGAAATTTCCCTTATCATTTCACAATTTTCCACAGCAAAATCATAAGAAGTCAATATAACGGCATCTTGAAAAAATAGATTCCCTTGTGTTGAAAGCGCTGCAAGCTTGTCTTTTTCGCAAATCGTCAGCCATGGAAAATCGAATTTCTCTTCTATCATGTCCTCCCACTGTTTCAAGAGGTGGTTTGGAGAGATAATAAGCAATCGTCGTTCGCCCTCGCACCATTTCTGGGCAACAACCAAGAGAGCTTCCACCGTTTTGCCCAGCCCTCCTTCATCGCACAGCACAACGCCTTTCAGATAAGGCGAACGCAGTGCGAAAAGAGCCGCAGCCATTTGAAACGGGTATAATTTTATACTGCTTGAGGTGTACACACCAATCAGTTTTGCCCGACCATTGGCATAATCGGAAAGTTCACATGCTGTTTTGAAAGCTTGAAAAGAATTTAGTTTCATGGATTCACCGCCAAATATATTTACTCCCACCTATTTAAAAAACAGGCGTTGTTAGCAATCGCACTATGTAAAATTATTATATCACAAATAAAACATGATGGCGTTCAACTTTATTCCACAAATGATTTATTTTGAAATAAGATTACCTCCCGCCTTTATTTCTGAATTGTTTTTTATATGCAGCAATATCTAATAAGCTTATTAAACAACCTTTTACAAACGATAAATACAGTTTCCATTTTTTTAATTATAATCTGCCCATATGAAAACGGCTTTTTATTTTACCGTTTAACCGGCCGCGGAAATAAAATACATCCGTCATAAACATAATCTGACAACTTTATTAAAGCCCGTTCAGTCGGTTTTTTGAAACAATACGCCGTTTCCTACATATAAATTTGCCAAAGCGGCAGCACGGTTCTATATAAAATCTGATGAGTCTATATATTTTCCGAATTCATTCAAAATATTGAGCCTTGCCCCGACTTCTTTCTAAAACAAAAAATTAATGACTTTTTCCGGAGCCCTGTCTAAAGAATATCTTTTCTCAAAGCTTTTTAAAACCTTCGGTATAATATTCCCGATAAAACCGCCTGATAAAATCACAGCCATTATAAATAAGCAGTATGATTTTTATATAACACTGCTTTTAAATTCCTATTTTAGAAAAATATATCTATGTCATCTATTAAAACCGAACTTTTTAAATGTAAAAAACGGCTAGTTTTTTCTATCAAAAATCTTATGTTTTTTATAAACCACACCATAGTGCGGCTAAAATGCATTTTATCCTTTTAATCCTAAACGCCTTGCTTTATTCATCCTCCAACTTTAATAAAGTTTCGACAAGCATAAATATTGTGGCCTAACAGTTCCCCGACGTATAGTTTGCCCCCTGCCTATGTTCCTATTTAATATCTGCTTTTTCATATTTACAACAAAAAAATATAAATGTGTAGGTTCATTATTTCTTTCTAAAAAGGACTATTAACTACATATAAAAAAACGACATCATTTTCATGATATCGTTCTTTTTTGTATTGACATATTTATTTGTTTTTTACTGTCAAAAAGCTCAGACTTTGTTATTCCTCCTCCAGCTTAAGCACCGACATAAAAGCTGCCTGCGGAACTTCAACGCTGCCTATCTGCCTCATGCGTTTCTTTCCTTCCTTCTGTTTTTCAAGGAGTTTTCGTTTCCTGCTTATATCTCCGCCGTAACATTTTGCAAGCACATCTTTCCTCATTGCGCTTACAGTAGTTCTGGCAACAATTTTGCTGCCGATTGCGGCTTGTATAGGTATTTCAAATAAATGCCTTGGTATTTCCTTTTTAAGTTTTTCGCAAATTTTACGTCCTCGTTCAACAGCCGATTCCTTATGAACAATAAATGAAAGGGCATCAACAACTTCCCTGTTTACAAGTATATCTAGCTTAACAAGTTCGCTTTCCTTATATCCGATGAGATCATAGTCAAAAGACGCATATCCGCGGCTTCTGCTTTTAAGCACATCAAAAAAGTCATAAATAATTTCATTAAGCGGCAAATGGTATACAAGCATAGCCCTCGTATCGTCAAGATATTCCATACTTATATACTCCCCTCTTCTTTGCTGGCAAAGTTCCATAATAGGCCCTATATAATCCTTAGGAAGTATAATTTCTGCTTTTACAATAGGTTCCTCCATTTTAAGTATTCTTGCCGGGTCAGGCATATTGCTCGGATTACTGATTTCAAAGTCCGTTCCGTCAGTTAAATAAACCTTATATATAACGCTTGGAGCAGTAGTCACCAAATCAAGATTAAACTCACGCTCAAGCCTTTCCTGTATAATCTCCAAATGCAAAAGCCCCAAAAATCCGCATCTAAATCCGAATCCTAGCGCAACAGAAGTTTCCGGTTCAAAAAAAAGCGAAGCGTCGTTAAGCTGTAGTTTATCAAGGGCGTCCCTTAAATCGGGATACTTTGCCCCATCGGCCGGGAAAACCCCACAGTATACCATTGGGTTAACCTTCTTATACCCCGGGAACGGCTCTTCCGTAGGATTTAAAGCATCGGTAATCGTATCGCCAACCCTTGTGTCGGCTACATTTTTTATGCTTGCCGTCATATATCCAACGTCTCCGGCTTTCAGTTCATCGCAAGGGACAAATCTCCCCGGTCCGAAAAAGCCGACTTCGACAACTTCAAATTCTTTCTGCGTAGCAATCATACGAACTTTTGTGCCTTTTTTTATGCTTCCATTTACAACCCTCATTATTACTATAACTCCCTTATAGGAATCATATACCGAATCAAAAATCAAGGCTTTAAGCGGCAAACTTTCATCTCCATTCGGAGCCGGGATATCGGAAACAACTCTTTCTAAGACTTCATCTATATTTACGCCGTTTTTTGCCGAAATAAGCGGCGCTGTTTCCGCCGGTATGCCTATAATGTCTTCTATCTCATGTATAACCATTTCCGGGTTGGCGCTCGGCAGATCTATTTTATTTATTACGGGAAGTATCTCAAGGTTATTATCTATTGCCAAGTATACGTTTGCAAGCGTCTGCGCCTCTATTCCCTGTGCGGCGTCTACTACAAGTATTGCCCCTTCACAAGCTGCAAGGCTTCTTGAAACTTCATAATTAAAATCAACATGTCCCGGCGTATCTATAAGGTTAAAAACATATTCTTCACCGTCGTTTGCCTTATAAACGAGGCGTACAGCCTGCGCTTTTATAGTTATGCCTCTTTCTCTTTCAAGTTCCATATTATCTAAAACCTGTTCCTGCATTTCACGTTCCGTAAGCAGGCCGGTTTTCTGTATAAGCCTGTCCGCCAATGTACTTTTACCGTGGTCTATGTGGGCAACAATACAAAAATTCCTTATTTTCTCCTGTCTGGATAAAGACATTTATTTTCCTCCTTCGTCATCACTGCTTAATTTTTAATTTTAACATAAATATACCACGTTCTCAAGCAAATAATATTGTTTTCAAAATCCCGAAATAAATGTATACTATAGTTATATTCAGTATATAATGGCATGCGTTAATTTAAATTATAAAAAGGAGGTTTTTAAGTGAATATAATTGATATAATCATAAAAAAACGCGACGGTAAAACTTTAAGCAAAGAAGAAATTGATTTCTTTATAAAAGGAGTAACGAACGGAAGTATTGCCGATTATCAAACCTCCTCAATGCTTATGGCTATATTTATAAACGGCCTTAATACCGAAGAAACCAGAAACCTAACAAACAGCATGACAAATTCCGGAGAAATATATGATCTGAGCGCAGTTAAAGGCGTCAAAGTCGATAAACATTCAACCGGCGGCGTTGCGGACACAACAACGCTTATACTTGCTCCTCTTGTTGCTTCTCTCGGAGCTCCCGTTATTAAAATGAGCGGCCGAGGCCTTGGATTTTCAGGCGGAACTATAGACAAGCTTGAATCAATACCGGGCTTTAACGTAAACATTTCTAAAAACGACGCCATAAGGTTCGCAAACAAAAGCGGTATAGTAATAATGGGGCAAAGCGAAAACCTCACCCCTGCAGATAAAAAACTTTATTCTTTGCGCGATGTAACCGGAACCGTTGACAGCCTTCCGCTGATAGTAAGCAGTATCATGAGCAAAAAAATCGCTGCCGGAGCCGACGCCGTAGTTCTGGACGTCAAATGTGGAAACGGCGCATTTATGAAGGATTATAAATCTGCACGGGAGCTTGCCGTTCAAATGGCGGAAATCGGAAAATCCGTCGGCAAAAAAGTTACGGCCGTCATAAGCAGTATGGAACAGCCTCTAGGTCAAAACATAGGAAACAGCCTTGAGGTAATCGAAGCAATAGAAACGCTTAAAGGCAATGTTAAAGGGGATCTCCTTGAAGTCGTCCTCACCCTCGGGGCATATATGCTTATAAACGCTCAAAAAGCTGACAATGAAGAAACGGCAAGGCAAATGCTGTTGGAAAATATATCAAATAATAAAGGGCTTTTAAAATTTAAAGAATTAGTTTCACAGCAGGGAGGAAACGCCGATATAACAGAAAACTATAATATATTCGGCACATGTCCGTATTCGTATGAAGTCAAATCGGCTTACTCAGGATTTATAAGCGGCATGGATACAGCTCAGATAGGACGCGCAAGCGTCGAAACAGGCGCGGGACGCGCTAAAAAAACAGACAGTATTGATTACTGTGCAGGTATTATATTAAATGTGCGTATAGGCGATAAAGTTAATAAAGGCGACATTTTGGCAACCGTTTATTCCTCCGATGAAGCGAGGTGCCGTTCAGCTTCAAATACAGTTGCAGAAGCGCTCAAAATTTCCGATGAAAAACCCGAAACGCCAAAATTGATACTTGATATAATAAGATGAAAGGGGATATCAAAATGAAAAGAGCAGTAATAATTGTATTAGACAGCGTAGGCATAGGCGAACTTCCGGATGCATATAAGTTCGGCGACGAAGGCAGCAATACTTTGGTTAATATAAAAAAATCCGTACCTTCGCTTAATCTCCAAAACCTTTGCGCCCTCGGATTGGGGAATATAGACGGCGAGGATATAGAACTTCTCGGAAAAGTTCAAAAGCCTAAGGGATGCTATGGAAAAATGGCGGAGGCTTCAATAGGAAAAGACACAACTACAGGACACTGGGAAATAGCCGGAATCATAACAAAAGAGCCTTTTCCGACGTTTACCGAAACAGGTTTTCCGGCAGAAGTAATCGACAGTCTTGAAGCTGAAACAGGATTAAGCTTTCTCGGAAATTTTGCGATGTCCGGCACTGAAATAATAAAACTTTTGGGCGATGAACATGTTAAAAACGGAAGCCCCATTGTTTACACATCAGCTGACAGCGTATTTCAAATTGCAGCGCACGAGGATATAATACCTGTAGAAAAATTATATGATATATGCAAAAAAGCACGGAAAATACTCACAGGCAAATACGGCGTCGCCCGCGTTATAGCCCGCCCGTTTACAGGCTCCGACGGAAATTACACAAGGACAAAAAACCGCAAGGACTTTTCACTTCCGCCAACGTCAAAAACAATACTTGACTACGCAAAAGAAAAAGGAATGACGGTTGCCGCAGTCGGAAAAATAGAAGATATTTTTGAAAATCAGGGCATAACAAAATCAAACCACACGACAAACAACAGCGAAGGCATTGACGCAACCATTGAATACCTTCAACAGGATTTTGAAGGCATATTGTTTACAAACCTTGTAGACTACGACATGGTGTATGGTCATCGAAACGACGTTAAAGGTTATGCCGCGGCTCTTGAAGAATTTGACAAGCGTCTTCCTGAAATAGAATCGTACTTAAAAGACGGCGATATACTTTTTATTACAGCCGACCATGGATGCGATCCTACAACGCCGAGCACAGACCATTCCAGGGAATATGTGCCAATATTGGCGTGCGGAAAGAATATAATGCCCGGCATAAATCTTGGTATTAGAAAAACTTTTTCAGATCTCGGAAAAACAATAAGCGATTATTTAAACCTTGGTGCAGATTTTGAAGGCACGTCGTTCTTAAAGGAAATACAAAATAAATAAAAATAAAAAACCGGTTTCTGTAAATTTACATTTACTCAGAACCGGTTTCCGTTTTTTAAATAAAATAACATTATAATTACCAGACTAATAACAGAGCCGCTGCAAATAAATACATACATTTAAATCCTTAAATCAAAAACGATTTAAAAATATTTTAAAACGTAATAAAATACTTTGTTTATGGAGTATTTGTCTTATTCTTTTCTTATATTATTATTTTCCATACCTTGATAGTTTTCCAGTCCTGTATTTTTTTCGTTTATTATATTTTCATCATCAATAACCAAGCTAATATTTTCTTCTAAAAAACCGGTTGCTTCAGCCATCTTATCCCCTGCTCTATCTGCCAGATGCGTAGTTTTGGCTTCTATTTGTATAATTCTTTCTAATTTGCTTTGAGATGCTTTAATACCGTCCGTTTTTATTTCTTATTTAAGAGCTCCAGTTTAATCCTCCATACTTTCTTTAACAGATAAAATAATTTCCGACCGCCTTATACCCGATATGGCGTATATAAAACTTTCGTACTCCCTTTTATTGTATTGTTCTTTTGAAATAACTGTTTCATTCACATTATTTTTATCTCCTTTTCACAGTACATTTATTTGAATTCCCATCTTACTTTATGTTTCGGACATATCAAATAATTTAATAGTATATGTTTTAAAATTAACAAATCTTGACCTCAAAATAAATCTAAATCTGATATTTTATTATATCTTAATTCAAATATTTGTAAAATAATAAAAAATAATTTATATTTTTTTAATAATATTTCAGAAAATATATAATTAATTTTATGCAAACTATATATTTTTGACGGCCTGACCAAAACTTTTGACGATATTGACATATTCACTTTTACATGCTAAATTAATTATGCTGTTATAAGGATTAGTATTAATCTTGTTTAAGAAAAGGCAACTCCCTTATTCCTTTTCGCATAAACAAACAGCATGAATGGATTTTTAATTGCTAAAACTCTCAACCATAAAAATCCACTCCTCGAAAAAAGAACGTCCACCCTTAGCGTTCTTTTTTTTATTTTTAAAATTTTGTTTAAGACAATCCATTAATACAACTTCATGCGGCACTGTGCTGTTGTTTGAAACAGCGTTAGTTTGCTTAAACTAATAATGCCTGTCAAACGCATTAACGGTTTTATATTTTTAAATTTAAATTTCAAACTATACATTTCTTACTTAATTAAATATAATTAAATATCGCTGACGCTTATTCTGCTATTCCTTCTCAAATAATTTACCTGCGCTTAACAAACCTTATAGTTTTGATGCGTTTTAATGAAATTCAAAATATGTTTTATGTATTAATTTTCTTGTTAAAAAATTGTTAAATAATACAAAAAAAATGTTCGTATTGACAAACATAATTCCCAATTTTAGTAATAAACTATATTTTTTATATAAAACTTCAATATTTTTTATTACTTATAACTATTAAACAGCAAAAAAAAGTATTATTTAAAACATATCCGTAATACTTGACACCTTGCCTAAAGTTGTGTTACATTATCAAAGCGTTAATGTTAAAAGCTTATTACAGTTTTTTAACAGTAATTTTACAACCTATTAGTGGTACATAAGAGAATTTACCACATGCAAACAAGGAGGATTATTTATGAAAAAGAGAGTTTTATCAACAGCATTAGCTGCAATTATGTGTGCGGCTGTACTTTCAGGCTGTGGCGGTGATAAACCTGCCGAAACGCCTGCCGAGGGTACAGAAGCAACCGAAGGCACAGAAAGCACTGAAGGCGCTGACGCCGGTGCGGCTGCAGAAGGCGAATATGCAATGATTTCAGGTACAACAACACCTGATGCGCATCCTTATAATTTAGGTTTGGTTAAATTAAGCGAGTTATTATCTGAAAAAACAGGCGGAGCAGTTACTCTTGACGTTTTCGGAAACTCACAGCTCGGCGGCGAACGTGACCTTATCGAAGGACTTCAGCTTGGCACAGTTCAGATGACTTGTGTTTCAACAGCTCCTCTTTCAGGTTTCACAGATATGTTCTTAGTATTTGACCTTCCGTTTATTTTTGAAACAACTGAAATTGCCCGTGCGGTTATGGACAGCGAAGTTGGTACTGAAATCCTTCACTCAGTTGACGAACAGGGCCTTGTTGGTCTTGCTTGGTTTGAAAATGGGTTCAGGAATGTTACAAACAACAAAGGTCCAATCGAAAAACCTGAAGACCTTAAAGGCGTTAAAATCAGGACAATGGAAAACCCAATGCATATGGCTGCTTTCTCAGTAATGGGCGCAGACCCTACTCCTATGGCTATGGGCGAGGTTTTCACAGCTTTACAGCAGGGTACAATCGACGCGCAGGAAAACCCTGTTCCAATTATTGAAACAAACAAATTTGATGAAGTTCAGAAATATATTTCAATGACAGGCCACCTTTACAGCCCAGCTCCTGTATTCGTAGCTAAAGATTATTTTGAAGCTCTTCCTGCTGAATACCAGACAGCTCTTCAGGAAGCTGCTGACGAAGCAGTTCCTTACCAGAGGGAACAGATTGACATTCAGACAGAAGAAGGCCTTAAAGCTCTTGAAGAAAGAGGCATGGTAGCTAACTACCCTGAAAAAGCTGCTTTCAAAGAAGCAACAGCATCTATCTACACAGATTATGTTAAAGAAGGCGCTGGCTTTGTTTCACCTGAAATCTACGCTAGAGTTGAAGAAGTAATCGCTTCTGTAGGCTCGGGTTCTGATGCTGCTGACGAAACAGCACCGGAAGAAGCTCCTGCTGATGACGCGGCAGCTGATGAAGCAGCAGCTGAATAATTAACTTCAATCGTATATTTCAAAACGCCGGTTTAAAACCGGCGTTTTTTTATTTCTGGGCTTTAGCCTGTTTCGGGCATTTCCATTTTTCGGAACATGAAAAATGGAAATGCCCGAAACATAAAACCACTTGCTATGCGGGTGGTGGGCAAGCGCTTATAGCACAATCACCTTTCCGATGTATAATAGAGGCGTCCAAGCCACTACTATAGAAAGGAAAGGTGATTGAAATGGCCAATAAGACCAACGATTTAGCACATACAAAATGGATGTGTAAGTACCATATTGTCTTTACTCCTAAGTATATACGAAAAATAATTTATAATCAATACAAAGAAAGTATAAGAGATATTTTGAAATAGCTTTGTGCATACAAGTGAGTAGAGATTATAGAAGGTCATCTTATGTTGGATCATATCCATATGTTAGTAAGTATACCACATAAATACAGTGTAGCTTAGTTTACAAAGGGCGAAAGGTTGCGTTGTATGGCGGCGCTTATGCGCCGTCATATCTTCCAAACGATGTTGATACTTTCGCTTGTGGCGTAAATTGCGGAAATCATCAAATCCACCACCCGCCGCTTATCGTCAAAGTTCACTTCTTCCCATGTGTCCAGATAGCCGGAAATTTCTTTGACCTGTTCCGGGCTGATGGTATCCACACTCAACTCCGCTATCTTTTTGACAAGCTCCTGCTTGCGTCCGTCCAGTTCTTCAATCTTGCTGTTCACATAGGAGAGCAGGACGGGATTTGCCCCGGTTAGTGTGTCAATGAGCGTTTCAATTTCATGCTGGACTTGTGCGAGTTCCACTTGCAGGGCAGTCAGCTTCGGATTGGACTTCAAGGCATTTTTTCGTCCCTTGATGGTCTGGAACGGTTTTAGCTTTTTTACCATAGCGGCATAGATAACAGCTTCCGTATCGGGAATACGGAGCGTCCCTGCGCCCTCACAGCTTTTGTTATCGGAACGCTTGCTGCAACGGAAGTACCACCGCCCATAACTGCCCTCGGCTTTTAACGCTTTCTGGCACCTGCCGCATTTGATTTTCCCAGCCAGCCAAGTATTGACCGCTTTTCGTCCCGCCTGATAACTGGCATTGGCTAAAATCTTCTTTCGGCATTTCAGCCACAGTTCAGAAGAAACCAAGCCCTCACTGGGAGCCATAACCAGCGTATGCCCTTGCAGATTGTGTTTGGTGTCGCCTTTCATTCCCCGACCGCGATAGAAGTAGCACCCGTTCATTCCAGTAAAGTCAGCGGCGTCATTGACAATAACCGTACCTTGACTTTTGAAAAACTCATAAATATCAAGGTCTGCTTTGACATAAATGGGATTGCATAAAATGTTTGCGAGTGCCGGACGGGAAAAATCCTTAATACCATGCTCCGCAAAATGCCGAACAATATCGCCATAGGAAGTTCCCGGCTCGGCATACATTTCAAACATCAGCTTGACCTGTTCCGCTTCTTCGGGATTTTCCACTAACTTCTTTGTGTTGATACCATCTATCTTGATTGGCTCCGTGTGAAATCCATAGGGAGCCTTGCCGCCCATGCGAAAACCCTTTAGGCTTCTGGAGTAGTAGGCATCGGCTACCCGCTTCTGTATGGTTTCCCTTTCAAGCTGGGCGAACACAATACAGATATTCAACATCGCCCGCCCCATCGGGGTGGAGGTATCAAACTTTTCCGTAGAGGACACAAACTCTACATTGTACTGCTGGAACAGCTCCATCATGTTTGCGAAGTCCAGAATGGAACGGCTGATACGGTCGAGTTTGTAAACCACGACTTTTGCAATCAAGCTCCGCTTGATGTCCCGCACCAGTTCTTGAAACTTCGGACGGTCTGTGTTCTTGCCGCTGTACCCTTTGTCTGTGTATTCCTTGCAGTTACCGCCTTTCAACTCGTATTTGCAAAATTCAATCTGGCTTTCAATGGAAATGCTGTCCTTTTTGTCCACCGATTGTCTTGCATAGATTGCGTCTATTCGATTGTTCATATTGTCGCTCCTTTTCTTAAAAAAGAAACGGAGCTGCTGACACCTTTATTATACCGTCAGCAGCCCCGCAAATCAACGATGACTTCGGAAAACCTTATGACCCGGCTTCCTCACTCTGCCGTTTGTTGGCATACTTGCGGAACACCTCATAAAGCTGCTGTTCCAGCTCCCGGCGTTTTGCCGCTTCCTGCTCCGGCGTGAACACCGGGGAGAGATTTTCCAGCGTGATTTCCTTTCCCTGAAAAGTCACGACTTCTGTTTCTTTCTTGTATCTGATATGCTCCATAGTACCTCCGTATTTAATTTTCAAAGTGCAGTGCCGCCATACTGCGGCGTGAAATGTTTTCTGTCATCAATCACCGTTCCCTTGTGTGCCGCTGCTGCCGTTTCAGTTCCGCCAGTATATCCGGCGGGATACGGTCAACCAGCCGCTGTAAATCGTCCAGTTCGCTTTTCAGCTTTGCCCGTTCCATCGTATCTTTCATCTTGCCTTTTTCACTGGCTTTGGCTCTGGCTTCCAACTGTTCATTTTCTGCTAAAAGGTCGTTTATCGTGACCTTGTATTTTTTGAGCTGCCCGGAGAAGTTCTCCATCTGCGGAAACCACTTTTTCAGCAGGGAGAGGGCTTCCTCTTTCTTCTTTCCGGCATTGAACGGGGTAATACCGTCCAGCGTGGCTTCAATGGCTCTTGCCTGTTTGGAGAGATTGACCGCCTGCTTGAACAGACGGGTGGGGATATGCTTCCTGCCTGTCTTGCTGGCACTTTCCCCACGCTCCAAGTCGCGATATTTCTCCACCATATAGGCGTGAAAATCGTCCTGCCATTTTGTGAGGTTGGCTCTATTCCCGATAATCTCCTTTGCACACAGGCGGTTGTCCTCTGTCAGCGGGACAAAGACCAAATGCAGGTGGGGCGTTTTCTCGTCCATGTGTACCACCGCCGACACGATATTTTCTTTCCCTACCCGCCCGATTAAGAAATCAGCCGCCCTCTGGAAAAATTCCTGTATCTCCTTTGGGGACTTCTTCTTAAAAAATTCCGGGCTGGCGGTAATCAGCGTATCCACAAACCGGGTGCTGTCCCTGCGGGTGCGGCAGCCAGCTTGTTCAATGCGGCTTTTAATGAAGTGGTAGTATCTGCCCTCTGGCTTAACGATATGGAAGTTGTACTTGCTCCGGCTGGTGTCAATGTCAGGATTGCTGGCGTACTGTTCCTTTTGCCGTTCGTGATGGGCTTCCAGCGGTCTTGCCGGATTGCCCTTGTGTTTTTCAAATCGCAAAATTGCGTGTTGTGCCATGAAACTCCTTTCCCCATTCCGTTCCTTTCCGGGACTTTTCCACAGGAAAATCCCGCAGAAAATATCTCAGATAGGATAGGAATGGATAAGATATAAATAAAATCGTTTTAATCTCTGTATTTCTATATACCGTCCGGTTTTCGTACTTCAAGAGGATTGATTATCGTACTTGTGGAGTGCGGTTTTCAGTCCTCCGGCGTTCCATAACCGGATTTCTTGAAGTCGGTGTTTGGAACCGCTTCGTAGGATTTTGGGTAAATACGGTTGGGTTTTCCACAGCCCTGCTTCTGGATTTCCACCAGTCCGGCGTATTGCAGTTCCCGCAGGGTGTTGACCGCTTTCTGCCGTCCGCAGTGGAGCAGCTCCACTACCTCGTTGATGGGATAGTAGAGGTAAATGCGCCCATATTCGTCCGCCCAGCCGTTTTTCCGGGACAGGTCTGTCCGGCGCAGGATAAAGGCGTACAGTACCTTTGCTTCGTTGGACAGTGGCGTGAATGTGGGGGCTTCAAAAAGGAAATTGGGAAGCCGGGTAAAGCTGACCGCCTTTTCCGGCTGATGGATATAAATGGTGTTTGTCATATCGTGTTTTGTGGACGGTTAGAAGCCTGTTTCCGGGGACAGACGGTAGTTTCCTATTGCCTACCCCCTGTTCTGTGCTTGCAAAGCCTTGTAAATCAAGGACTTTTCAGCCCCTAACTGTCCACACAAGACCTCCTTTTCCGTTCACTTTCTGTTTTCTGCCGCCTGTGAACTCTGGCGGCGCAGTCGGGACAGTATTTCGCCCGGTTGGACTTTGGGACGAACACTCTGCCGCAGACCGCACAGCGTTTTAGCTCCTTATCCCGGAAAATCTCCGCTTCCAGCGTCCCGATTTGCGGCAAGACCGACCAGCGGAACCACTCACAGCAGACCGAGAAAGAAATGGTCTGGGGGCAGGTGTGGGTGTCCCCATCGTCAAGGAGCATACAGTTCCCGTCCTCATAACAGCAGCACTCCCGGCGGATCAGGGCGTTTGCCTGTTTCCTCTGTGCCGGTGTCATGCGATAAAGGGAACCGTCCTGCCTGCGCTCTATGGGCGGCAGTTGTTTATATGGGTTCTCTCTCATGTGTTCCCTCCATTTTTGCTTTCCGTTGCCGTTCTCTCCGAAAAGGCTTCCTGCCCCACTCCTGCGGCGTGTTCCGGCGTTGACACGCTCCCCGGACTTCGGGACATTTTGTCCCGAAGTGGCTCGTTGCGGTGCTTCCCCTGCCGGGGTATTCCTTTTCGGACGGTCATTCATTTTTCAAGGTGCAGCTCATCGATGAACTACCCTAAGTCTACACCTAAAAGACCGCCCGCCCCGTATATCCATAAGGTCGGAAATCAGCCCGGAAAATTCTCTATTTCCACGCTCTTGGAATTGTGGTAAAATGGAAGAAACAAAATAGTAAATCGAAATTGTACTACGGTGACAACATGAAAAAATTGGAAATAGCTTTTACAGATACAAGCGAAAAAGTTGTGATTGATGAAACTTCATTGATTATAGCTCTTAGTAACAAAACCACACCCGATGGCTTAACCGAGAGTTTCATATTAAATTTTGATGAGGACTTGCCAGATAAATTATTGAAATATCCTTTGATGTTTTACATCTATGATGATTTGCCTATCTTAAAATTATATAGGAGCGTATATATTTCCTCTTATCAATGGATAACTTAGAGCAATGTAACTACCAAGCAGACAAGGAGGGAGAGCATGGAACTGTCCATACAAGAACGATTGAAAGACCTGCGTGTGGAGCGTGGGCTGACACTGGAACAGCTTGCGGAGCAGACCAAGATTTCCAAGTCTGCATTGGGCAGCTATGAAGCGGACGACTTCAAGGACATCAGCCACTATGCCCTTATCAAGCTGGCGAAGTTTTACGGCGTGACCGCTGACTATCTGCTGGGATTGACCGAAACAAAAAATCACCCAAACGCCGATCTTACAGACCTGCGTTTGAGTGATGATATGATTGAACTCTTGAAAAGCGGGTTGGTGGATAATTCCCTCTTGTGTGAACTGGCGGTACACCTGGATTTCCCCCGGCTGATGGCTGACCTCGAAATCTATGTAAACGGTATCGCTGGCAAACAGGTACAGAGTGCAAATGCCATTATAGACACTGTGAGCGCAACCATTATGAAGCAGCACAATCCCAGCTTGTCCGACCCGCAGTTAAGACAGCTTATCGCCGCCCATATTGACGATGACAGCTTTTGCCGCTATGTGATACAGCAGGACATAAACAAGATAGCTCTTGACCTACGAGAAGTACATAAGGACGATTTTTTCAGCGTCCCGGAGGACAACCCGCTGGAAGATTTTTTGCAAACCGTTGATGAAGCCACTAATCCGAACAGTGACCCAGAGCAAGCGGCTTTGGTGTTTATCTGTAAGCGGCTCAAATTGAATTTGAAGAAGCTGTCTGAGGAAGAAAAGAAGTGGCTGAAAAAGATTGCGCAGAAGTCGGACTTGCTGAAAAATCCAAATCCCCAGCGGGGGAGGAAATAAGAGAACAACAAATTCTTTAGGTTAGAATCGATGATGGGGTAAACGAAAAAGCAGTTTTGACATTCCAGTGAACTGCCCCTTCGTTTACACCATTTTCGATTTGACCTCATTGAACAAAGTGAGCGTCCGGGTAGTCATTACCTATGGACTTTCAATCTTTTGTACTTACCTGTGATTATACAGGATTTTCTGTGCAGAAGCTACAGAAATCAAGTATTTTCAGATAAATAGGTACGACAACAAAACCTCAAGCTTTGAGGCTTTAGAAATGTATGAAAGAATAAGCTTTTAACATCTTTGTGGTATTCGAAGCTGTGGTTTTCCAAGATGCCCGCCACAGGATTTACACACACAAATGTTTATCTCATAAAGCTGTTTTAATATTTCTGGTATCTCCTTACCTCGAAGCTTCGAGAGATACTTTTGGCATCCAAGGAGATTCCGGCATAAAGTCAGTTTCTTGTGTTTGCTACGGGAACAAAGAAGTCCGTAATGCCGAATCCTGACAAAACGTTTTGGCGGTACGTGCATCAGAAACCGTCGTATAAATTCAACACCGGAAAGAGTCAGTTCTTTCCATTGTCCATTGTTCCGGTAATCCTTTACAGAAAAAGTAACGTTTTCATCGTCCATACAGATGATGCGGTGATTGCTGATGGCAATCCTATGGGTATACTTTCCAAGGTAGTCAATCACAGACTGTGCGCCGTTAAAAGTTTTCTTACAATAAGGAATCCATTCCGCATCATAACAGAAATCAATCAGTTCTTTGAACACATAATGGTTACTGTATTTTTCGGCAGTTCCATGAAACTTAAGTTGATTCGTATTCCAGAGATTTTTCAACTCATCCATATATTTTCCACGAAAGACTTTGGAGACAGCCCATATAGGAAGAAAAAACTCAGTACCGTTGTCTTTCCATTCGTTTTTGGATGTCAGACCACCGCCGAGCAGTATTGTATGGATATGGGGATGAAAGTTCATTTCAGATCCCCATGTATGCAGGATGCAGATATAGCCGACAGCAGCACCAAGGTGCTTTGGGTCAGCAGTCAGTTCACTGATTGTAGCAGAAGCTGCATGATACAGGGTGTCATATAACAGTTTCTGATTATTGTAAATGATTGGATTCAGAATGTCAGGAACTGTAAATACCAAGTGGAAGTAGGGTGCATCAAGCACATCCTCTTTGCGGGCATCCATCCACATTTCCTTTGGAACAGCCTGACACATGGGACAACAACGGTTGCGGCAGGAATTATAGTGAATCTGAACAGCACCACAGTCTTCACATACACTGACGTTTGCACCATAGGCTCCGGTTTTGCAGTTCAAGATGTTCCGGGCAACTTTTGCCTGTTCCGGAGAAGGAGAATACTTTTCAAGGTATGCCGAATAAAAACACCGGAAAATATCCTGGACGGTGGGCTTATTCATAATCAGCACCTTCTTTCCTGTCAAAGGGACTTTGGATTCCCATGAGGGATTTGTTGCTGACATGAAGATAAACTTCCGTGGATTTTGGGTCACGGTGTCCAAGCAGTGCCTGAATATTCTGCCGTTCTACTCCCTGCTCCATCAGATGAGTTGCAAAGCTATGACGGAGACAGTGTGGAGTTGCTTTCTTTGGAAGTTCAGCATCGGATACTGCCCGTCGCATCACTTGCTCCAGTGTACTGACTGTCAGGTAATTACCAGTAAATTTATTAGGAAACAGGATCCCACGGGGACGTCCTTTCTCAAACCAGTATTGCGTAAGGATATCCAGACACCGTTTAGAAAGAATTGTATAGCGATCCATCCTGTTCTTCGTATCTCGGACATGGATCTGCATATTTGAACGGGAAATATCATCATAATGAAGGTGGATCACTTCAGAAACCCGCATCCCGGAAGAATACATCGTTGCAAACATGGCTCTATATTTGATATCATCAACAGCTTCTAATAGACGGTCTATTTCATCAACAGTCAGTACGGTCGGAAGCTTATGTTCTAGGATCATACGTGGAACTGTGATGTCATCCCAAAGGATATGCAGGACATTTCGATAGAAAAAACGGATGGCAGAATTGTAAAGATTCAGAGTTGTGGCTTTCAGTCCTTCCTCTTTTTTTGCAAGCAAAAAAGCCCTGACATCCTGACAGGTAAGTTCTTTGGGATTCTTATTCTGATATTTCAGAAAGTAAGAAACATAGTTTTTATAGCAGTTGATGGAACGTTCTTTGAGGTTACGGATTTTTCCGGCTTCCTCAAGCTGTTCTAAATATTTTTCATACATAATAAAATCCTCCATGTAAAATCAGTAGTAATCAAAACACTGCTTTACACGGAGGTGCATTTGGGTCATAAAACCGCTTGCCAACCAAGCGGAAGGGTGGTATTCTTTTCATAGGCAGTGGGAAGGTCGATCCTGTTTGATTGTTATTTTGTGGTGATTTAACAATACTACTTTTAGGACTTGCTTTCCACTGTTTTTTATTATAGAAAACAGAAAATCGCTATGCCACAGCCTTGGCAGGCCATCGCGCAGCGATTTTGTTCAATATGAATTTGACGGGGAGGTCTCATGAGGACAGAATATAAACACAATCCGCCCATTCCATATAGTCTGCATGATATGCGGGTCAAAAAGATTATAATTCAAGATAAAACAATAGTCCTTGAATTCGAGGACGGATATGAAAAACTTACAGAACCTTTTGAACAGGTCGAGGGAAACATCACAATCGAAGGTGTGGATTTTGATTGTACCTGCGTTATGTTGCAGAGCAAATGGGGAAACTATGGAAAATTCAACGGTGAGAAATTAGAACTGGAACGCTTTATAAAGAGATACAAAAACTATAGCTTTGAAATTGTAGATGAATTATACGGGTATAATCAAGTATTGTATTCTGGTTATTTATCTATCTTAGAAACAGAAGATTTAGTTCAAATGGACATTTCAATTTACTTTACGGGCAAAATTATTTACGATACAAAAGAGTAACAAATTCCAGCTTGTAGAATTGGACTTTGGAGATGTAAAATAAAAAATAAATTGGAAGTTGGTGGAGAAATTCTATGAGTGTATGCACATTTATTGCTTCGGATTTTCCCTTGACAGAAGTTTCGCCTGTTCAGGATTATCCATTTGAAATAAATCTTGATAAGGGTACAATGTATGACGGTGGCGCAGATGATAACTATTTTCTGCATTTCTTTCAAGATGTTCAAAACTATACCGACAAGAAAAACGGAGTCTGTCTGGAATGGAACTACTTTACAGAGGGTAGAGCAAAACAAATTATTGAATATATGAAAAATGTCTTGCAGGATACGACTTCCATAGAACTCTGGCATGTGTGGTTAATGGACTACTATGAATTTGAGGACAGACCTGTAATTCATAGGCAAACAGTTTCTATTGATGAACTTACCACAAAACATATCAAGGAAATTGATGATGCAGAGATTTGGAATACTCCCGACAAAATGTATCCAAATAGACCGTCATTCTATTGCTTGGAAATAAAACGATAATGACAACTCCCAGTTTGTCGAGCAGATAGCAAATCCTGTCGAGCCAGTCAACGGTCAAGATGAACGGCACATAAATATGCCGCCGTTGACAGTCCCGCCCGCCTTTGCTGATAGGCAATCAAGGCGGGAAAGCCCTAAAATGGCTTCCCGCCCATTTCAATTTTGAGAGAAAAATCCGTCTGCTTTTTCGTGAGTGTGTCCACAAGTTCGGGACATTTTGTCCAGAAGTCCGGTGTAGGACGAGGGACGAGGGCTTTCATATACGCCCTGTCTGCTGACGAAACCAGCCCTGCGCTTGCGGCTCTACGCCACGCAATCACAGCCCTGTTTTCCTGCCGCTTCAAATGCCCTTGCCCTCCCCCACGGCAACGGCATTTTCACGGCAACGCCGACAGAGCGTATAACACACTACACTTTGCAAGCAAAGTCGTGTGCCAAGGGGCAAGCCCCTTTGGAAGCCCCGGACAACAAAACAGGCTGAATATCTCGCACTTTCCCGGTGCTTGATACTCAGCCTGTTTTGTTGTCAGCAGCCCGTTTCACGGTCTGTTTTCGCCCTTTGTAAAGTTTGGCGTGTCACAGTTTACGGGATACTTAAAGGGAAAAATTGCATTTATGATTTTCGATAAGCACGCAAACCTAAAGCATAAATTTGGAAACAGACATTTTTTGTCAGAAGGATATTATGTAAGTACAGTAGGACTCAATGAGACAACCGTAAAAAGTATATCCAAGACCAAGAGAAGTACGATATCATGCAGGATAAATTGAGTGTGAAGGAATACGAGGCCCCCTTTAATGGGTAGCCGGTAGTACAAACTCCCTTTGAAGGACGACGAGTCAAGCGCGTAGTAGCTTGAACGTAAAGTGAAAGCCAGCGTCTTTAGGCGCTGGCCGGTAACAAAGGCTTATAGCCGTAGAGCAAACCACCCGTTAGGCGGGTGGTGCTGATTTTTTATATTTTTTAATTCACTGCACATTATCTATAATACACAAATTTTTATTTGAATTACAAAGAAAAGATAGATTTTATTTTTATATTTGTATGATACAATTTATCCAAATACTTATTATTTATCGAAAATTTAATCTGCTTATTTTACACTGCTTTGAAAAACAATAAAAATATATCGGCACGACTATGCGAAATATTTAAATACACTTAATTTGAAATATACGTTTCAAATTTTGTATACATTATGTTTACAAGGTTATATGGTTCCATATGGTAAATTTTTCGTTTTTCGCCGTTGCAGATACTTAACCGGATCCTTGAATTCTCATTTGCAAAACGCTCTGCGCCGTTATTTCCACACCGTTCGTATACTTACCTGCTGGCAAATCTTAATATTTTTGTCTTGAATCGCAAAAAAATTCTCCATGATAAATCAAAAAGTTTATGACGATATTATCAGTTTAAGAGCAGGAAAAATCAGGCAAGCACATTCGATACGGTGTCAAATATTTTTGATGCCGCTATTATACCGCTAATGCCATCCCCAACCGTGTATATCCTTATAAGCCGGTAATACTATACCCAACTGCAATTTATCCGGCGCCCTTTCGTACATATCACAATTCAAAAATTATAATACAAAAACCTGTGCTGCGTTGAAAAATACAATAAGCGATATGGCGTCAACGACAGTTGTAATAAGCGGACCAGCCATTATAGCCGGATCGAATTTTAATTTTTTTGCTATTATCGGCAAAATACATCCAACGCATTTAGCTATTATAACAGTTGCCATTAAACTCAAAGAAACCGCCATATTAACTTCCAAAGGCGTTTTCAACAACACAAGCCTTACAAAATTAACGCCTGCAAGTATAAAACCGCTTATTGCCCCTACCCTAAGTTCTTTCCATAAAACTTTGAATACATCGGCCATTTGTATTTCACCGATAGCCATTCCCCTTATTATGAGTGTCGACGACTGAGAACCGGCATTTCCGCCGGTATCCATCAGTATCGGAAAAAATGATGAAAGTATTATTGAGGATGCTAAAACGCTTTCATACCCGCTTATAATCGCACTTGATACTGTTCCCGAAATCATCAGTACAAGCAGCCATACAATCCTGTTTTTTGCCAATGTAAACACACTGGTTTTTAGGTATTCGTTTTCAGAAGGTATAAGAGCCGACATCTTTTCAATATCTTCTGTATTTTCCTGCTCAATTACATCAACTATATCGTCTACGGTAATTATTCCGACAAGCCTATCCTCATTATCTACAACAGGCAATGCAATAAGGTTGTATTTTTTAAATATATTTGCAGTATCTTCCTGATCGTCGAGAGTCCTAACGCTGATAACATCATCTTCCATAATATCTTTGATAAAAGTATCGTCACTCGATAAAATAATTGTGCGGAGTGAAACCATACCTACAAGAACTCTCTTTTCATTAACCACATAGCATGAATATATCGTTTCCTTGTCGACACCCGTACGTCTAAGCTGTTCCATTGCTTTTTTAACTGTAGTATCAAGATGGAACTGTACGAATTCTATTGTCATTATACTTCCGGCGCTGTCTTCCGGATAATTAAGGAAACTGTTTATAATAGCCCTTTTCTCTTCGTCAGTGTTTTTCAAAATTCTTGTAACGACATTTGCGGGAATTTCGCCAAGTAAATCTACAGTGTCATCCATACTCATATCATCTACTATACTTTTGACTTCCCTGTCTGTAATACTGTTTATTATATGAGCCTGCATATCAGAATCCATAAATGAGAAAACATCCGCCGCATTATCCTTTGTTAAAAGCCTGAAAACAAAGAGTCGTTTTTCAACTTCAACTTCTTCAAAAAACTCTGCAATATCAGCCGGATTGCTTTCATTCAGTTCGGTTTTAAGCTCTTTATATTTCTTTTTTTCAAGCAAATCAAGCCATTTTTCTAACATCAATTCCATTTCGTTCATATTTATCACCCCTTCTACTCCAGGCATAAAAAAGCCCGCGAAAAACCTCCGCAGGCATTTATGTGACATAAATATAAACATAAATTAAATCAGATATAAAACCCTTTATAAAAATATATTCCAAATTTTGTGGGCTCTGCTCCAAATTCTAATGCGGAAGTTTTCATCATTATACAGTTAAAACATAAAGGAACATTATCGCAACTACTTCCCGCTTCCATAAAGCCCACCTCCATAAGTTAAAATTATTAATATATTAAGTATAAAACTTATATTTTTAAACGTCAACCAAAAATTCAAATAAATATATATTTTTTGATATAACAAACTATTTTCAGCTTATAAAATAATTATTAGTCAATTTTTCTCTGTTTTTCTCAAAATATTACTGTTTTTCTAACGTTTATAAAATTGACGTATATTCTTAAATATAAACAGTTGTTATCAGCCGGAAATCCTGTTAGAATATTGAATTATAGATTATTGAAATAAGGATGGATTTTAACCATGGAAAAAAATTTGAAGCCTCATTACACACTCATCTTAATTTCGACCCTTAAAATGACTTTTATCCTTGCTTTATTTTATATTGCGGCCGTTGCAGTTTCTCCAAACAAATATTATTCAGCGCTTAATCTGCTGAAAATGTTTATCCCAGCCGCCGTGCTTATATACGCATATATGTTTTATTTTTGGAACAGCGTTTCAATATGCTTTAATAATGATAAGCTTATTTTCAATATGACGGCGGGCAGAAAAAATCATATAGAAGTTTTGTACAGCGAAATTACCCACATTAAAACAACACAAGGCATACTTGAAAAATTATTCGGGGTGTCCCGTATTTCCATTACAATAGGCGGCGATGAGAAAACATATGGGAGCAGCGCGATGGTGCTTGAAAACTATCTTGTATTTAAAAACGAAACAACAAAAGAAGTAATAAATATGATTAAGGCTAATGCCTGATCTAAAAAACGCCCATGTTATAAATCTCATTTAAAATATTCAAAATTATTACATTATGAATATTTTAAATTTAGATGAATAAAATATTACCAGTATTTTAAAATAAAATTACAAGGTGATAACATGGGCTTGAACAGAAAAACTCGCGCAAAATACATCCGTACAAAAAAAAATATATATAACAACTTTAAGCTTTTGGGGTTTTATACAATAGTCTTTTCAACAATGGGTTTGGCATTCAGCGTTACTGGAAAGAGTATAAACGCATATACAAAGCCTATGGCGGCTGTTGCATACGCACAAAAGGAAACTTCATTTATAAGAAATACTGACGAAATACTCAGCAAACAAAGTGAAAAAATAGCGGAAGTTTCAAACCGTTTTCAAAATCAGAAGCTAAAAATCGAAAAAACGCAGCAGCCGCAAATTACAGAAGCGGCCGCAAATTCAAATATACCGGAAGGCCTTCCGTTAAGCGGAACCGTTACGTCTGAATTCGGCGAAAGAAACGATCCGATTAACGGAGAAAAAAATATGCACAAAGGAATAGACCTTGCAGCCGATACCGGAACAAAAGTAACGGCAACTGCCGGAGGCATTGTAAAAAGCGCAAGATACAGCAATTCATACGGTTATATAGTAGAAATAGACCATGGCAACGGGTACTTAACTAAATATGCACATAACAGCAGTCTAACGGTTAAAACAGGCGATACTGTTGTAAAAGGCCAAACTGTGGCTTATTCCGGAAGTACAGGAAATTCCACAGGGCCTCATCTGCACTATGAAGTCTGTTATGAAGGCGTGCCTGTAAATCCCGTTTCTCCCTTGACAGCCATAAATAAATAATATAAAAAAGGCCTCTTAAAAATCAATAAGAAATTTAAGCGTGCCTTTTTTATTTCAAATTTATAATGCCAAACTGATAAATAACGCTTCGTTTACTTTTTTCATTATGGCCGTATCAAGATGGGAAACCTTCTCTCTAAGCCTTTTTTTATCTATAGTTCTTATCTGCTCCAACAATATAACGGAATCTTTTACCAATGTGTACTTAACTGCATCAATTTCTATGTGTGTCGGCAATTTTGCCTTATTAATCTGGCTGGTAATGGCCGCGCATATAACAGTTGGGCTGTATTTGTTGCCTATATCATTTTGTATAATCAAAACCGGCCTTACTCCGCCCTGCTCCGAACCGACAACAGGGCTTAAATCGGCATAAAATATATCTCCTCTTTTTACTATCACAATTTTCACACTCCACTAAACAAAATGTTAGTTAATTTTAAGTGTGATATACTGAACTACAGATTACAATATGTACTAAAAATTATCACACCTAAGGTTAGTAGTATTTTCCCCACAAACCTAAGGCATTATACAATAAAGTTTCCGATTATATTTTAGCTGTTAATGGCGTTAACTTCCTTAACAATTTTGCCGCCCTTAAAATATACCCTCGGCACCCTTTTATCAATCATACATACAACCTCATAATTAATTGTACCGATTATTTCAGCCACTTCGTCGGCTGTTATTTCTGCATTTCCCATTCTGCCTATCAAAACAATCTCGTCTTGAACTTCAACACCGTCAACATCCGTTATATCAACCATACACTGATCCATACATATCCTTCCTGTAATAGGAACTTTAACGCCGCCAACAACTGCAAACCCTTTATTGGATAACAGCCTGCTAAAGCCGTCAGCATATCCCACAGGCAGCGTTGCAATTTTCCGCCTTCCGTTTGCCGCATATGTTCTTCCGTAGCTGATTGTCGTTTTATCTTCAACCTCTTTTATAAATGATACCTGAGTTTTCAGGCTCATAGCCGGCATCAAAGGAAGATTTTCTTTTCTAACTTCATCCGACGGATAAAGCCCGTATAAAATAATACCCGGGCGCACCATATTAAAAAATAAATCGTCAAAGTCAATTATAGCCGCACTATTTGCACAATGCTTAACGGGTATATTAACCCCGCTTTCTTCCAGTGAGTTTATTATACAAACAAACTTATCCCTTTGGATTTTTGTAAATGATTTATCTTTTATATCGCTTACCGCAAAATGTGTAAAAATACCGTCAATTACCAGATTATCCATTTCAGCTATATCAATTATCTTTTTTACGGACTCAGGACAGGCCGGAAAACCCAACCGACCCATTCCCGTATCAATTTTAATATGTACTTTTGCCGTTTTGTTTTGTTTTTTTGCTTCGGCAGAAATAATTTGGGCTTCATGTATGCTTGAAACAGTTTGTATTATATCGTATTTAATAACTTCCGAAATATAATTTGCAGGTGTAAAACCAAGTATCAATATTTCGTCGTCTATGCCGTTTTTTCTTAAATGTACGGCTTCATCCAACATTGCAACTGCAAATATATCGACGCCGTTTTCTTTCAATACTTCGCTCACTTCAACAGCCCCATGACCGTAACCGTCGGCTTTAACCGTTCCGAGTATCCGCACTCCCGAAGGAACTTTTTCCCTTATTCTTTTAATATTAAAATCAACCGCATCTAAATTTATTTCTGCCACAGTTCGTTTGTAATACATTTTAACATCTCCATTTATTGCGGAACTTTAAACGTGCCGTCTTCAAATTCCACATTATATTCAAATTCGTTGTAAGTAACTATATATCTTTCTTTCCCTTCAATATCGTATATTATAAACTGCACAGGCTTCAAAGTTTCATTGTCAACCCAAAGCTTCTCAGTAGAAGTATACTTATAATTTCCAGGAATAACGGCTTCCAAAACAGTACATCTTCCTTCATCCATTTTAGCCGTTTCAACCGCAACGCCTTCGCTCTGCATGTAATTTTTAACAAACTGGCCCAAAAACAGTTCGTTGCGCGCCTGGTTCTCATCAACTTCAACAGCCATATTGCTGTTAAGCTTGCTGTTGTATTGATATACCTTTTTTCCGTCGTAAACAGTATAATTACCCGCCGCACTTTCCGGGGCGGTTATCTCCATGCGATACTCGCCGGTTGAATTATAGTACTGCACTGTACTGAACGTATTCTCGCCTTTGTTTGAAATCCTTGTCACATCCGCCGTACACTTATAGCTTTGCATTTGTGTAAGCTGGTCTTGTATTTTTTCCATTGCGCTTCTGCTGTCGCCGGCTTCTGAGCATCCGCACATAGCCACAGCGGCAAACAGACTGAATAAAAGCCCAAAACCTCTGATAAATTTCATTGTATAATCCCCTTTCGTTTTTATAATGTTATTATACGAAAAGGTCCATGCAGTCTATTACTTAAACTTTTCTGCCTTGTCTTTAATGAAATTCATAGCAAGCGGTATATATCTGGCAATATCTCCGGCGTCTACCCCGTACATACCAAGTTTTTCCGAGGCCAGATCTCCGCATGTACCGTGGATATAAGCCCCGGCGACAGCCGCCTTATACGGCTCTATCCCCTGAGCCATAAAGCCTCCTATAATTCCGGAAAGTACGTCGCCGCTTCCACCTTTAGCCAGCGAATTGTTGCCTGTCATGTTTATATAATAATCTCCCCATGGCGAAGCAATTACCGTCCTTGCGTCCTTCAACAAAACTACCGTATTATACTTTTCTGCGAATTTAAGCGCCTCGCCGACTGTATTATCAAGTATTTCGTTTATTCCAAGCCCCGTAAGGCGGCTGAACTCCATTGGATGAGGCGTAATAATCGGAATTTTTTTCATCTTTTTCAAAATACTTTTTGAATCTGCAATTCCGTTAAGCCCGTCGGCATCAATCAAAACATTGCATTCCGCCTCCAACAAAATTTTTTCTGTAAATTCAGAAACATCTTTTCCTTTGCCGATACCCGGACCAATAACAACGGAATCCGCCCTTCTTAAATCTTCGCTCACAACGTCAAAACTGTCTTTAAAAAATTTTCCGTCATATCCTGGAAGTATCCTTACAACAGCCTCCGGAACTAATATATGCATAACGTCCGCACATTTTTTAAGCGTACATGCATTGACAACGCCGCATCCGCTTTTGTAGGCAGCTTTGCAGCACAAAGCCCCCGCCCCTGTCATTTCTTCACTTCCGGCAATTACAAATAATTTGCCGTATGTCCCTTTATTGCTTCTTGCTTTCCTTTTTGGAATTAAACTCCATATATCTTTTGGCGCGGCAATATTTCCTTTTATTTCAATCATATTTTCAACATCATTTGGTATGGATATATTAGCCACTGTAATATTTCCGCAATACTCCGCTCCCGGATACAATATACAGCCAATCTTATGGTAGGCAAACGTTACCGTTTCATCTGCCTTTACGGCAACCGTATCAACATGTCCGTTATCCGCATCCACACCGCTCGGTATGTCAATACTGATAACCTTTTTGCCGCTGGAATTAATCATTTCAATAACTTTGCTTGCCGGAAAACGCGGTTTTCCCTTAAATCCCGTGCCAAATATGGCGTCTATAATTATATCGGTTTCATTAAAACATTTTTCAATACAATTAATATCCGTACAAATATCAATGCCGATTTTTTTAAGCGATTCAAAATTTACTTTTGCATCGTTTGTCAGTTTTTTCTCTTCTCCTATAAATATAACCGATATTTTTATGCCATAACAGTAAAGCATTCGGGCAACGGCAAAACCGTCTCCCCCGTTATTTCCGCTTCCGCATACGGCAACGGCTGTCCTTCCTTTTATCTCATTAAGAATTTCAATACATTTCAGGCTTACTGCTTTTGATGCGTTTTCCATCAAAACTATTCCCGGAATACCATACTTTTCAATAGCCATTTTATCTATGGCATGCATTTGCGTTCCGTCTGCAACTTTCATAATTCGCCGCCTTCCGCAACGGCATAAGCCATTGCATAATCTCGGCAGTGGCTTATACTGACCTTAATATTCATTATCTTCTTATCAAGAGCAATTTTAAGCGCCCCGCCGCTTAATATCACAAAAGGCGCTTCAAATTCATCTCTCAATACCTCAATTTCCTTTATGCCAAACCCTCGAAAACCTGTCCCCAATGCTTTTGATACGGCTTCCTTCGCAGCAAAATTACCCGCCACTGTTTCAAACCGCATTTTCCTTTTTCTAAACAGCGCCATTTCATCATCAGAAAAGCATTTATTAAGAAATGTTAAGTTTTCCGACGCTTCCCTGATACGCTTAATTTCAATAATATCGCATCCTGTACCTACAACCATTTAAGCACCCCTGAATACAGTTTTAACTTATTATACAACAAAACAAATATCTTTAAACAAAAATCGGCACTATTACAGGCACAAGCATAGTTATAACCATTCCTGATATAAAAGAAACTACCGCCGTTTTCCCGTTTGTATTCCTTGAAATAACGCCAAGCGTCGTATCCATGGACGTAGCCCCGGCTGTCGCAACGGCACAATAATAATTCAAATGTTTTGCGGCAAAAGGAATTGTTATGAAAGCCAGTACCTCCCTAAAAACATTTGACAGGAATGCAAGCGCTCCAAGAGCAGGATTTCCCGCCTCGCTTATAAGTATCCCCGAAAAGCTGTACCAACCCATACCCATAGTTACGGACAGGCTTTCTTTCATAGTTTCCGAAACAAAAAAGCTTAATAAAGCTCCGCCTATAAAACTCCCTATAATTTCACCGAGCGGAACAAGAAGGACTTTTACTCCCATACTTTTAATTTTAGGAAATATATCTTTATTCAACCCTAAATCTATACCGACATAAAATATGAGTATGTACAATATAACCGATGACAAACTGTTTATAACTTCTTTATGCTCTGAAGGTACAAACATACCGGCAAAAACCCCTATTACAAGCGCAATCACAATGCATATGCTCATTTTTTACTCCCCTTTTTTACGTTCTATTATAAAAGAAAACAGATAAACTGCCAAAACGCTGAAAAAAACAGCAAATGCAGAATAAACCAATGCTTTAGCCCCTATCGCCGGTATACTTTTGAGCACTTCTTTGTCCGAGCCTATCCCCATACCCATAACAAATATAAGCGCAAAAAGCGATATTGTTTGAATCCTTCCGTTTATCTTAATAATTTTGTCTGAGAGGTTCAACTTGTAACCGACCAAAAAACCCGCCGTTAAAAAAAGAACAATATAAAACATGTTTCCAACCCTTCCTATAAAATATTATAATAATCTTTTGAATTATACTACCATGGACGTTTATTTGCAATATATACCAAAAATAAAGCCCTTGCCGATAAACAGCAAGGGTTTTCAATAATCAATTATTTGGCTTCAGCAGGAATTTCAAAATCTGTAGCTTCATTAAAGTTTGAGCATGTCATAGACATTTTGAATTTTGTAAATGATATAGACGCTTCGGCATTGGCTGCTTCAGGAGCGGCCGCCATAATATTATCCATTAATTTCTGCATTACAGCCGTCATATCCATTTCATATTTAACAGGATAGTTTGTTTCAGCGTCAAGCCATACATATATAGGAACTTCGCCGAGATCTTCATATAAGCCTGATATTGTAGCTGAATCAAGCCCTAAGGAAGAAAGTGAGTCAAGAGAGCCTGAACTTTCAACAGCTTCTTTTAATTCATCTCCTGAGAGTTTTCCTTCAAGCTTAACAGCGGATACCCCGTCAATATCCTCTGTTCCGACTTCCGTATAAGCTGAAGGATCCCCAAGGTAGGACATCATAGCTTCTTTTGTATCATATGCGCCAAGCGCTTCCGCCGGGATTTCCTGTGACAGCCACTGTGTTCCGTCATTTACATACATTGTATAAACGTCGTCAACTACGTCTGCGTACATTTCCATTGATTGGCTTCCAAGCTCTCCCATATCCATCGTCATATTAATTTTCATTTTCAAAGGATCCATAAAATATGTAATATCCATATCTGTTACTGTTGAAACTGCCTGTTCTCCGGCAGACATATCCATTTCCATTTTCATATTTGAATCCATGCTTGTAACTTCCGCCATTTTTTCATTGGCCGCCTTAACCCTGTCTTCAGCAGTCATTCCTTCAGCATTTCCGCCCGCAGCGGAAGTATCGGAGCCAGTGCAGCCAAAAGCCGAAAATGCCATGATCGCCGAAACTGCAAGTATGCCGAGTGTTTTTTTAAATTTCATAATACAACCTCCGTTTTCATAAATTGATTATGTGGTACATTATAACATGATATTTGAAAATAGTATATTATATTTTTCTTAAATTTCTCAAAAATTTTATATAAATTCTTACTAAATTCCGTTTCTTTCAAAATAATCTATAAAATAAAGTTTTTCATCTGTTGTGACATTCCATCCAAACAACTTTAAATTAACTTTTCCGCTGTTGTCCGTATCAATCCCTTCGCTGTAAAGCATATTCTTTTGTGTATATTCGTTTTCAAATGATTTTGCACCGCTTAAAAACCCATTTGAATTGACAATCCTATGCGCAGGCACATCGCCGAGCAATCCCATTTTAAGCGCATATCCAACCTGCCTTGCATTTTGTGGCCTGCCGCAAAGCCGCGCTATCTGGCCGTATGAAGCGACGCGTCCATACGGAATATTAATGCATATAAATGAAGCCCTTTTATAAAAATCCATATGCCCTCCAAAATAATTCATTAAAGATTAACAGGCACTCGCCTTATCTCTCCATAACTCTCCATAAGTGCTACCCGTATTACCTTTTTGGGATTTCTACTTTCCCTAACTTAGCCTATCACTCCATAGCACTCCGTAAGTTTAGTATTACGATAGTATAAAGAAAAGCCTTAACCATTTGTTTGTGGTCAAGGCTTTCGTTTTTACTGTATTTCTTCTATTTCGCCAGTATCTTTGTTTACATGGTATTCTTTAAGAAGCATACCACTGAAAAGCAATTTAGCGTCATGTTCTTCTTTGTCAACATATTCATACACAGACACATCAAGCAAATTTCCCATGACAGAGATTTTAGTTGTTGTCTTGTAATTGAAGTTGACTATTGCATGGATTTCATCATCACTCTTGAAATACTCTTTGTAGTAGTCCAAAGCATAGTCCTGCATTTCAATGTTTTCTGCGATTGAGGCAATTCTCCAATTACCTGTCACATCATTAGGAACATTGGTAACCACAAAGGAAATATCATCTATTGCTGTGCTTTCGTTTTGCTTTTCCTCTGTCTGCTGTTCTGCTGAACTGATAGTGTCCTTTGCTCCGTCCTCAACGCTGTCTTTTGTTCCAGTATTCCCGAAGATAGCGGCCAGAATAACGACAACGATTACCCAAAACCACCACTTCTTGAAAATCGGCTTTTTGACTCCGTTTTTGGTTGCTTTATCTTTCATAATGCCATACCTCCAAGTTTTGGTTGATATTAGCATTATAGCAGAGTGTAACACAAAAGTACAGTATAATTTTAACTCACTATTGTGTCATAGTTTTATGTGCCTTGTCAATACTATAATGTAATTAAAATCAATGGAGGAATTGCATTATGGAGAAATTTATCGTAACACCTAAAGAAGATAAATCTGTCACCATGACGATACGCATAGATAGAGCCTTGCAAGAGGAATATAACGATTTAGCAGCAAAAACGAATCGTTCTCGTAATGAACTAATCAGCATGGCTTTGCAATATGCCCTTGACCACATGGAATTGAAAGATGAATGATGACTAAATGAGAGCCTTTGGATTTTGTCCTCTGGCTCTCAATTCTTTATGCGTTCAATCGTAAGAACTCATTTACCTTTGTTGCTACTTCCTCTTGCTGTTCCTCAAAGCTATGAGCATAGATGTTCATTGTAGTGGAACAGGTTGAATGTCCTAATGTCTTTGATATTTCAATGATGTTGACTTCCAGATAATTGAGCAGGGTAGCACATGAATGTCTCAACCCATGAAGCGGAATAATCGGTAATTCCTCTAATCCCTCGGCCTTTGCTTTATCTGGATTATTCTGCACCCATTCATTATAGCGGTGTAAATGCTTTGTGAAATACTGATAAGGTGTTGTATGCCCCATAAGTTTTCCGTCTGCTTGAATGAACAGATTACCGCCATCGCTCAAATCGCCTTGCCATGCAGTACCATGACTAAATCGTGTCTGTATGTACTCAAAGTGATACTGTTTCAAAAGTGGGATTACATCATCTGGGATAGATACCTTTCTGACAGATTTCTTTGTCTTAGGTTCTTTATAATCAAATCCGTTTTCCGTCATACCCACAGACTTTGAAATAGAGATTTTCTTTTCCTTAAAGTCAATGTCATTCCAGTGCAAAGCAAGTGTTTCGCCTTTTCTGAATCCACAGAACAATGAGAGAGTAAAGAACACTTTGTATTGTGTGGGCACAGTATAGGATTCTGTGTACTCATTCACATAGTATGGTTTGCCTGTATCATCAATACGCTGATGGCCTTTGTAGGTTACCTCGTATGACATATCCAGAGATTTCATAAACATCAATGCTTGCTTTGGAGTAAAGAACTTTAAGCCCTCATCCTCGTCTTTTCTCTTTGGCTTTTGTGCGTCTTGGCAAGGATTGTTCTCAATCATGCTGTAACGCTTGGCTGTCTTAAAAATCAGATTCAACACATTAGCAAATCTCTTTATTGTACCTGCGGAATAATCATCAACCAGAGTTCTATAAAAGGCTTCAATGTGTGGTGTTTTGATATGAGCAATTTTGTCTCCCTTAAAGTAGGGAATGATTCTGCTTTCCAAAACCTGTTTATATCCTGCATAGGTACCATAAGCAATGTTATCTTTAACACTCTCAAGCCATTTGTATGCAAAATCTTCAAATGACATTTTTTCTGCGTTGTAGTCGTAGCCATATTTCAGTTTATCTTCCATATCCATGGCATACTTCTTCGCTTCTCGTTCTTGTTGTTTGGGTGTTGCTGACTGATTGACTGAATATGTAAGATTCTTAACCAGTTTGTTTCCCTTTTTATCGTATCCTTGACAGATAACTATGCGATAAACAACTCTACCGCTTTTGTACTCAACTCTTTTAACAGATGCCATTCTTAACACCCTTTCTCAATTTGATTTTTATAACGATAGAAAGTAGGCTTCGTCATACCTAATTCTTTCATCAGTTCAAATGGTTTCTTTTCCCCTTGCTGTACTAAGCGATAGTGGGTAGCAAATTCTTCAAGGTCCATAACTCTTGGTCTGCCATAATCGTCCCATTCTCCACGAGCCTTTTTCTGCTCAATGCCTTCTCGTTGTCTTTTCTCTTTTTTCTCAATTTCAGCCTGTGCCATGCTTGCATACAACTCAATCATCATATTATTGATAGTCTCTAACATCATACGAGCCATTGAGTTTTCCATAGCTGACAGGTCAATCAATGTTGTGGGTAATTCTAACACCATAACACGAATACCGTTGTCCTTAAAGAATCGTAATTCCTTTAGCGTGGCTTCCTTGTTTCGTCCTAATCGGTCAAGCTCTGTGACGATCAGCACATCACCACTTTCAAGAATTTCATCTTTCAGCATTGTGTAGCGTGGTCGGTTGAAGTTCTTTCCTGTCTGTTGGTCTGTGTAGACCTTGCCCTTATACAGAGAAATTGCATTATCAGTACAATACTTGGTGAGTTCTGCAATTCCTCTGTCTAAGTGCTGGTCCTTTGTGCTTGTCCTGTGATAAGCAACATATTTCATTCCGACACCCCCTTATCGTATAAATCACAGTTGCCACCATCAATAACGGTAGAGGGCTTTTCTTCGTACATCTCACATTTAGAAACATTGCATGGCATATTCGTATCGTCATATTTATATAGGCAATCCGTACACACCAAATCTGCGTTTCTGATGAGTTCAAACTTTAGCTTGTCATTCTTAAACTTATCGTTCATCTGAACACCTCATTTCTTTGTCGAACACCTGTTCGTTTCTGATTTAATCATATCAGGTAAGTCTCAAAAAGTACACACTCTTCGTGAGAATAATCAAAAGTTTTTACGCATACTTTCTGATACTCATTTGAGGTTTCATTTGCATGGTTTCAAAAAGTATAAATTCTGATACCACATCAACAAGCGGCCATTGCTCGCTGTTTTGCTCTGTATCTTTTCATGGATTTACTGATTCGTGCGTTACGAGTGCCATAGCTTGAATTTTCCTTATTTGTCATAAGTTCCAGATTGTCAATGCAGTTATTTGCTTTGTTCTCGTCCTTATGATTGATTTGCATACCCTCTGGAATTGCCCCTTTATGTGCCATGTAAACTAACCTGTGAACTCTCATGTGCTTTTTGATACCCTCATCATTACACACATCAACTTGTTTATATCCTCTTTGTGTATATCCTTGCGGTAAAATCCTATCACGCTTTAGGCTGTAAACCTGTCCGTCAGTAGAAATAAGATATTTTGAAAATCCCTTTGCCTGTCCCCATTCGACATTGTTTTTATGCTGTGTTGCTGTCTCCGTCATTGCTCTCAACCTCCGTTTCGCCGGTATTGAGAAACTCAATGAATTTATCTACATTCACAAGAAACTTATTACCGGACTTTATATGCACGATTTTGTTCTGTTTGCACATCAACCAAAGTGCTTTATATGAAATACCAGATTCATCTGCAAGAGTCTGTAAAGGCACCATACGAGGGATGCGTACATCTGATACAATAAAGTTAAACTCCTGCTCTGGTAAAGTGTTCGTATTGTTTGCATTATTCTTCTTTGCCATTTTGTATTCTCCCTTTCGATTAGGGACACGAATACAAATTCATCTGAACTATTGTATTGTTGTCCATATTTTTGTGTTTGCTCCGTCTGGACAACTGGACTATTCTTTAGTGACCGATTTATTTTATTCTCAATTTTATGTTTATCCCCAGAGGTTCTCTGTTGACTTCTGGTGAACTTTTATCCTATACCATAGGAATACATTACCTTATGACTTCTGATTCAATCTGGATTATCCTGTGTTATTCTGGGATTATCCTTTATGCTGTCGCTTCGTTTGGACTCCATGCAGAAGGCTTCTTAAACGCATTGACCTGTTTTTCAATGTTTCTAAGATGAAAGCCCTGCATATACACAGAAGCAAGTCCCTGTTCAGCCTCTTTCAATTCAGATTCTTTCAATCTGTCAAAAGCCTGTTCAGCAGAAGATTTACTACCCTCAAAAGCACGCTCCCTAATCTTTGCAGATACCATATCAGCATAAGCGGGATATTTAAGCAGTTCCAGAACAGCCTTGCTACCGACAACACCAGAATTGATAGAATCCGTCAAAACCTTAGTAATACGGTTTGCATGGTTGCTGTTCATTACCTTAGGCATCTGAGACATAAGCTGAAGTGCTTTGCTCTGTACTGCCTGTGTATCGTCCTTTTCATTTGCATAGTCATAACCACGATTGCGGATTTCCTCAACCCTGTTATTCATACGGTCATACACAAAAGCATTTTCAGCAACCATATCGTGAAGTTTGCCCTGGAGCTTTTCATAGATTTCATTTACCATGTTCTTATCAACACGCTTATACACAGAAATAAAATCTCTTGTACTTGCAACCAGAATACGCACATCATCAATGGTCTTTGCTTTTCTGATCTGTTCAAGCAGTTTATTGTAGTTCTCAATGATAGTCAGTCCGTTGTTTGCAACAGTGTTGATTTTAGCCATTTTCTTCTTCCTCCCATTTTTCATTTTCGTCTGACACAATCACAAATCCTTGCTCTTTGTAAAATAGGTCATACGCACCTTGCGTTACCTCTGTGGTAACTGTTCCGTTTGTAATCTTAACCATAGTTATTCGTCCTCATTTTCATCTGGGGCATTGTTCCATTCATCTTCCCAGTCGTCTTCGTCCCAGTCCTCGTTTTCTTTACCGTATGGAACAATCCTAATCACAGTAGGAGCAGTATCTTCTGTACCGTCTAAAAGAAAAGCAGTATTTGCACCATAAGCCTTGTCAATGATGTACTTACAAGCATTGAATCGGTCCTTGTTGTATCTGTCACTGGCAATCTGAATTATGCTTTGCAGAGCTTCAACGGTAGAAGATTTAAGCAATCTTTGAAATTGCTCCTTTTGTGATTTCTGCTCTGCGGTTTGCTTAGGTCTGCCCTTTGGATTACCGCTTTGTCCTTTAGCATAAGGCATAGAAAATCACTCCTTCCTACATATCATAGATGTTCACGCTCCTTGTTGTAGGATTCCAGTTCTCTATGAATTTCTGTTTTACTTTATCCTGTGTGAGATGAGATAAAATCTCCTGTTTTTCCTGTATCTCTGCTTTGAGAGATTCAATCAGCATATTATAGGCTTGCTTGCCTGTGCTTGGTTTGTGCTTCAATGTAATATCTGCTGATATGCGTTCTACCTGCATTAGTGAACACCCCCTTATTGTAAATGTACTGTTATCTGTTTGTATCTCTGTCCCATATAATTATGGACAAGATTTGATTTTTGCAATTTGCTCAAATGCTTTGTGAAACACCTTTTACACCCCAATGAATAGTGGTTTATGCTCAATTTATGAGATTTTCAGTTTTTCAAGTTTGGGGTCGCAGGGTAACATCGAATGTTACTTTTCAGACCTGTTTTATCCTAAAGAGTTGTGCATGAGTTTGAGCGTTCTAAGCACATCTTCTGGAAAACCCATATTTTTCTCTCGATAAAATGAAACAATGCGTTTTGAACTATCAGGCTGTTTCTTAAATACATACCACTTCTTTAATGCCTTGCGTAATACCTCGGTATCTACAATGAGTTCCTTACACTTAATCAAGGTTTCGCTTACTTCCTTTCGTGGAGTAGAGCAAGTTAAACTTTCAAATATCTCTTGCACACAGGCATTCAGCATAGGGGTAATATTCTTTTTGCATATTTCATCAAATGTCACTTGATACTGGTCAATCAGCGTTTTGATTGCTTTTCTCGTAAGAATATCCTCTAATGATTTCTTGGTTGAATACATACGGTCAAGCATTCTGTCTAAGAATACCAATTCCACACGAATCAGATTTGACTCAACTTTAAGATTGCCTGCTTGTCTTTGCTGAAAGGTTTTGTCATACACCTTTAACACCCATTCATGGGGCTTGGTTGTTGTGATTCCTCGTTCTGGTTTCCTGTGTGTTTTTCCGTTTGGGTCGGTTTCCTTATAAACAGTAACCTTTGCAAATGACCTCTCAAACAATCTAATCACATCCTTTGGCTTACAATCCCCAACGCATTTTATCGTTAGATTGCATTCCATTTTTGTGACACTCATCATTGAAAGAAATTCATCCGAATACTTATCCTTTAAGTGCTTTTGCAGATATGACCTCATGTGCTCAATGACTTGGTTTCTTACCAATTCGATTTTGATACAATCAGATAGTTGAAATGGCTGCACATTGTTTGGCCTGATTGCATTAGGCAAATTCACATAAGCAGACAGTTTGCCACCCCAACAAGATATTTTCATTATGTCATTTCCAGATTCATTCGTGAGATTTTCCTCTGGAAGATTTATGCTCTCTAAGCCTTTTATTGTAAGTTGCAGTTGAAAATTCATTCCGTCTGCACCTTGTAGTTTCTTCGTTCCCATTTTCACACCTCACCCATTGCTTTCTTTATATCTTTAATCAGTGAAGCGGTTTCCTTAATGATTTCCTCAATTAAAGCAATGTAGCTTTCTGCATAATAGTTTCTTTCGTCATTCCTTGCTCCGTTCATATTCAATACCTCACATTCTTTGCTCACATATATTCATCAATGCAATTCACATCAATGCTGTTCAAGATTTCCCTTAACTTGATAAACTCTTCCTTAGAGAAAGTGATACCACGCAAAGGATATTGCAATCCGTCTCTGTCAGATACTCGCCACGCTCTAATATCAAACACAGGCTTTTTGTCGTTCCACTTTACAATCGACACTTCCTTTGAGAATCCACGAAAGCCCACCATGATAGTGTCAATATGTTCCTTTACTTCGTACTCGGTAACCTTACCAGCATTACACGCAAATTCATGCTTATTTGTTGTGTTATCCATTTTCCTTGTTCCTTTCATTTGCTATTTGATTTTGGGCAACAAAAAAGAGAAGCCAGTTAAACCTCGTCTAAAGGTAACTTTGCTTCTCTAAGCATTCAAAATATTAAATTAACTGGTCTTTTCCGACCTGTATATATTATACCACATTATTTTCTGAAAGTACATAGGTAAAATAAACTTTTTTTCCTTATTTTTCCGAATGTTTTCTTGAGGTCCTTTTTATATATAATCCCCAGATTAACCAGATTGACCCCAGATTGATTTTAATGGATTAACCTATATTTTATATATCCTATTCCTAAAAGTCAATTCTGGATTATCTGTGAACTTCTGATGATACCCCTTAAATAAACAGTAATACAATAGTATAAAGTTGTTATGGCTATCCACAAAATACAAAGAAAATTAAGGGCAAATAAACTGAAACTCATTTGTTCAGTTTTGCATTGTGTAGTATGAGCAGTAATTGTCATAAAAGCCTTTAACTGCAATACTTTGTTGACCTTTTCTACCTTGCAAAAAGTAAAACTCAATGCTATGCTTTTGCTATATTGCTTGTGATGTCAGTATTATGCTTGCTGAACAAATAAGCACAATCCATTAAAAATTTAACTTTAAGTCCGTAAAATAAAACCTTTTTATATTATAATCGCTCTATATATCAGATGCATCTAAAAAAGAAAAAAAGGAGGCTTTCCATTGACAACGGAAGAAACCGCGGAACTGGTTAAAAGCGTTCAGTCCGGAAACGAAAACGCTTTTGACATGTTGTTTTCCGCATATCAACTAAAAGCGGTGCGCACTGCCGCCCTTATAACAGGCGACGCTTCCTTAGCAGAAGATATTGTTCAGGAAGCCTTTGTCAAATGCCTTTTAAATATCAAATCATTAAAAACTCCTGAAAAATTCAAACCATGGTTTTTTCGGATGCTTACAAGATGCGCATGGCACGCATCAGACAAAAAAAAGCGTTTAATTCCTTCCGAGGAAATATTTGAAACTGCTGAAAGTACGCTTCCGCCTGTTTTTGACTGCTATCCTTCCGATAAAACCGCAGAATACGCTTCACTTTACAAAGCGATAGGCGCTCTTGGAAAAAAACAGCGCACAACAATAATTTTATACTATTTCAATGAATTTTCAATAAAAGAAATAGCCATTGCCACCTGTTCACTGGAGGCAACAGTGAAGTCAAGACTCTTTGCGGCTAAGGCTCAGCTTAGAAAAAGCCTGGAAAAGTGCAATCATAGTAAGGAGGAGTTAGCATATGAAAAATGAAAATCTTGATAGTGCCATAAAAAATGCATTGGAAGAAAAAGTTAAAAATATTCAGCCATCACCATTTATGATTGGCAAAATAAAAACTGCTGTTTCTGAAAAAAGAAGGGAGAAATCATATATGAAATTCTTACAAACAAAAAAATTAGCTGTAATCGGTATTTTATGTTTTGCAACTGTAACCTGTTTTGCAGCAGTTAAATTCAGCGGGGTTACGGGACACACTTCAATTAACATAAATAAAACGTCAGAAATTGATGAACATATAAGCGAACTCGGTTTCACCCCAAAATATGTCGAAGCCTTCGACAACGGGTTTGAATTTGAAAACGGCGGCACAGGCGAAACATACGGAAATGATGAAAACGGCGATCCTTCCGGCAACAAATACAAAACTTTAAGCCTCACATATAAAAATAAAGACGGCGACTGGGTGTCCCTCGGCATAGACGAAGGAAATCCATATGTTGATATGGGCGTCGAATATACGGAAGGATACTCCAGCCAGGTTTACAAATTTGTTCCTCCCGATTATACCCTTACCGAAGAGGACAAACAAGCTGAAGCCGACGGTTCACTTGTTATTTCATACGGTTCATCAGAAGTTGAAATTAATACAATGGAAAATTACATTTGGCAGGACGGAGGCCTTTACTACAGCTTAACCGCCTCGGACTGCAGCCTTGGCGAAAAAGAAATGGCCGAAATGGCACAACAGGTTAAAGAAAGCAAATAATTATAAAATAATCCATATCTTCTTTAACAAAAATTTCACCGCCAATTTGTTTAGTCAATAAAAAAACAGGCACATAAAAAGTTTTTATGTGCCTGTTTTTTTCATTGAAAAATTTCGCATATACTTTTTAATAAGTAAATGGCAAACTGTTTTCTTAATAAAAACATTATATTATCTGCATATAAATCACGAAATTCATATACAAGTTTAAGCTCTTTTTATTTTTCTAAATACCTTTTATAGCAAACATATCATATTCTAACGCCGCATCTCGCTTTTAACCGCTTTTGCCGCTTCGCTTCCGGCTATAGCGCCTTCATAAACCGCCTTTGCAATCTGCAACATACCTCCAGTGCAATCGCCGGCAGCATATACCAGTGGCACATTAGTTTCCATATGTTCGTTAACAGAAATCTTACTGCCGTTAAGCGCTACCCCAAGTTTCCTTGCAAGATCCCCGCTTCCGGCCACTCCGGCCGCTACGAACACACCGCAAACGTCAATTACCGAGCCGTCTTTAAAATGCACGCTTTCAACTTTTCCGTTGCCGTAAATTTCTTCAATCTCAAGCCTATTGACTTCTATGCCCTCCGGAACTTCAACTTCCATTTCTTTCCCGTCAGTCAGGATTGTAACGCTTTTTGCAACAGAAATAAGTTCAAGCGCCTCATGCACAGCATATTGTCCGTTACCTAACACCGCAAGGTTTTTACCGCGGAAAAAGAACCCGTCGCATACGGCACAGTAACTTACCCCCGAACCTTCAAATTCCTTTAGGCCTTTAACAGGAGGAGCCGTCCTTTGGCTTCCGGTTGCAATTACAATGCTCCTTGTTTCAAACTTACGTCCGGTTGTTGTAACTTCATACCCTGATTCCCGTCCAAAACCAATGCCTACAACCTCCTCCATCACAAAACCAACTCCAAGGGCTTTAGCTTGTTTAATTCCTTCATTAAATAGGAATTCGCCTGTTACGGGAGATGAAAAACCATAGTAGTTTTCTATTTTATGGGCCTTTTTTAGAGCAGTTTTACCAGTTCCAACAACAGTAACTTCTACGCCCGCCCTTGCAGCATATATAGCGGCCGAAATTCCGGCCGGCCCGCAGCCTATAACAGTTATGCCAACCATACGCACTACCCCCTTTTTACATTATATTACTTCCGTTTTAACAATATAATTCATTAAAATCAAAAACTAAGTTAATTAACCACCTGTAACCATTGCATTGTATACAATCTGTACGCCGTAAACTATGCAAAATATCATTATCATCCACCATATTGCCGTTTTAGGTTCTTTTTCATCCTTGTTAACACGCTCTTTTTTATATTTTTCTTTTTTGCCGCTTGCTATGTCAATTTTATAATTTTGCAAATCCCTGAAATCATTATCGTTCAAGCAAATCACCATCCTTATCATTTAACTATATTGTATTAAAAACCGCTAAAAAAGTCAAATGAACATACTTTTAAACAAATAATGCATAAAACGGCTTGCTTTAGTAGAAGAAAACGTATATATTTGATATAATCAGCATATAGGCAAATATTTATTCAATCAAAACGAGGTGTATACTATGCTTACAGGCAAAACAGTTGCAGTAGGAGTAACAGGCGGAATTGCCGCATACAAAATGGCAAACTGCGTAAGCATGCTGAAAAAGCTTAACGCAGACGTACATGTTATCATGACAAAAAACGCCGTCAATTTTATTAACCCTATTACATTTGAAACATTGACAGGCAATAAATGTCTTGTAGATACATTCGATAGAAATTTCCAATTTCACGTAGCCCATGTATCGTTGGGGAAAAAAGCCGACGTTATGCTTATAGCTCCGGCAAGCGCAGATGTTATAGGAAAACTTGCAAACGGTATAGCTGACGATATGCTTACAACAAGCGCCCTAGCCATGAGATGCAGGATTATAGTTGCCCCTGCTATGAATACGGCTATGTACAACAACCCGATAGTGCAAGACAATATTAAAAAGCTGAAACAATATAATTTTGAAATTATAAAGCCCGACAGCGGCTATCTTGCCTGCGGCGATACCGGCGACGGCAAAATGCCTTCAGAAGAAATATTGGTCGACTATATTAAACGCGAAATTATGTATCCGAAGGATATGAAAGGCCTTAAAGTTATAGTAAGCGCCGGCCCCACACAGGAAGCCATAGATCCGGTACGGTACATAAGCAATCATTCCACCGGGAAAATGGGATATGAAATAGCTTCCGCCGCCGCATACAGAGGAGCGGACGTGACCCTTGTAAGCGGCAGAACAAACCTGAAGGCGCCGGACTATATTAAAGTTATAAATGTTACAAGCGCCGTTGAAATGTTTGAGGCGTTTAAAGAAAAATACGCCGAAAACGATATAATAATCAAATCAGCCGCTGTTGCGGATTACCGGCCTAAAAATGCCGCCAGTGAAAAAATCAAGAAAAAAGACACAGATATGACTCTTGAGCTTGAAAGGAACCCCGATATAATAAAATATATAGGTGAAAACAGGAGAAACGGCCAGTTTATATGCGGTTTTTCAATGGAAACCGAAAATATGCTTGAAAACTCAAGACAAAAGCTCTTAAAGAAAAACATAGACATGATTGTTGCAAATAACCTTAAACAGTCAGGAGCAGGATTCGGAGGAAATACAAACGTAGTTACTATAATAACTAAAGACAGCGAAAAACAGCTTGAATTAATGAGCAAAGCTGAAGTTGCCAACTGCCTGCTGAATGAAATACTTGAAAGGATTAAATAAAAATAACAATAAATTTAAGGAGGAGTACAATATGCCAGATCAAAACCTTTCACAAAAACTTTATGACACAGCATATAAATATGAGGAGAATAACGGCGGATGCTGTCAATGCGTACTGGGTTCCGTCAAAACCAACATCGGAAATATAAGCGACAATTTATTTCAGGCTGCCACAGCAATGGCCGGCGGCGTCGCCGCTTCCGGCAACACTTGCGGAGCATGCACAGGAGCTATACTTGCGTTAGGCGCTTTTAAAGGCCGCGATTGGAATAATTTTTCAACAACGGAGGGAAACGACGTCAAAAATGAAATGACAATGGTTTCCAGGAAAATACTTGAAAAGTTTGAAAAAGAATTCGGTTCCTTCAAATGTTCGGAAATACAGGAAAAGCTTTACGGCAAAAGCTATAAAATGTATGTGCCTGAGGAAAAGGCCGCTTTCCTTGAAGCCGGCGGCCACGGACCAAACGGATGCACCCGCGTTGTTGCAACAGCCGCAAAATGGGTAGGTGAAATACTCGAAGAAGAAGGTCTTTTGAAATAGTGTTCCTACATATAATTAAAAATTATAATTTTATCTAAAAATCAATATTCGTTTTAAATATTATTTTCCAGCCGCAAATAGAAAGTAAATATACATACAAATACATCTTTTGCTAAGCCAAGCTTATAACAATATGATTCCTTAACAAAAACCCCTTTAAATATATAAATTTAAAGGAGTTTTTCTATTTTATAAGTTTATAAGCATATGTATGGTTGCATAAATTTAATCACATGTTATGTAATAATCAGCAACAATTCCATTTTCAAAGACAATTACAAGCCATTCGCTGTCTATACTAATCAGCCCCCTTTCAGGCCCAAGCCAGTAAACCATATTGTTATCCTCTTTGAAATATGCATCTTGCGTTTCGTCGCCAAGCAATGATATAATTTCTTTTTTGGTCATTCCATGCAAATCATATTTTTCAAGCATATCGTCAACCATATCAACTCTTATATCGCTGTTAAGCCACTTCTCAACCGTAAAAGTATGTTTATATTCATGCAGTACAAAAACCACTGCTGCCGCTGCAATTATAAAAAACACTTTAATTTTTTTAATGTTTTTCACCCTCTTATTCATATCTAAGAGCTGTTATAGGATCTGCCTTTGCGGCTTTACTTGCAGGATACAAACCAAAGAATATGCCTACAACGGCAGAAAATCCAACGGCCATTAACACAACGCCCGGATTAACGACAACGCCAATCCCAACAACCATACCGCCGACGGCTACAACGCCAACGCCGAGGGCAGTGCCAATAATGCCGCCCGCCGCAGATATTAAGGCGCTTTCCACAAGAAACTGAAGCATTATATCCTCCGTACGCGCCCCAAGAGCTTTTCTTATGCCTATTTCCCTTGTTCTTTCGGTTACAGACACAAGCATTATATTCATAATCCCTATGCCGCCTACAACAAGCGAAATAGCGGCAATAGCGCCGACTATCATGGAAAGTGTTCCCATCATGCTGTCCATCATTCCCATTTCCTCTTGGGCAGTATGATACACAACATTTTCAATAGGTACATTCTTGGCCTTTGATATATACCTAGTAAGCTTCTCTTTAAAAACATCAGCCGAAATATTATCGGAATACATAGTATAAACCTGCCAGTACAGGGAATCTCCTTGTGAAAAAATTGTTGTTTCCGGCACATATGTTGTTGCGCGTGCACTCCCGCCGCCGCTCATAAGTTTCATAAGAGCGGAATCTGTGTTTTCGTAAATCCCTGTGACAGTTAAATCATAAACTTCATTATTTATTGTTGTTCTTAACGTTTTGCCAACGGCATTTTCTGTGCCAAACATTTCTTTAGCCGTATCTTTTTCTATTATGATATATGGCCGGGCATTTATTATGTCAAGGTTGCTGAACATTTTTCCGTAAATAATTTTAAGATCTTTATATGACGACGGATTCTCCGCCAAACCATAAATATATGCATCAATGTTTTTTCTTCCAGATGTCAGCTTTGTTGAAGCGCCATCGCAAGCGCTTATATATTCAATATCATCACCGAACACTTCTTTTATATCTTTAATATCATCCAAACTAAAATTCATGCTGTCTGTATAATATCCATCCGGGCTCATAATATATGTATAACCGAGGTTTGTTCCGATATTTTTATATTCATCGGCTATAACGCTTCTCATTGTCTGTCCCATAGACACAATGGCAATGACTGAACTTATGCCTATAATCATTCCGAGCATAGTCAGGAAAGAACGCATTTTATTTGCCCTTATAGCAGAAAACGCCAGTTTTATATTTTCAAAAATAAGCATTATTATACGTCCCTCCTTTTGTCATCGATTATCTGCCCATCCCTGAAACGTATAACCCTTTTTGTAAACTCGGCTATATCGTCCTCGTGCGTAACAACAATTACAGTAACTCCTTCTTTATTAAGCTGTGTAAAAAGCTCCATTATTTCGACAGAACTTGCCGTGTCTAGGTTTCCCGTAGGTTCGTCCGCCAAAAGTATAGACGGCTTGTTTGCAAGGGCTCTTGCAATAGCAATCCTTTGTTTCTGCCCGCCTGAAATTTCATTCGGCATATGGTTTATCCTTGCCCCAAGGCCAACCTTTTCCAAAAGTTCCACAGCTCTTTTTCGCCTTTCACTGCTGCCAACTTTTGCATATATCATGGGAAGTTCAACATTTTTAATTGCCGTAGTACGCGGGATCAGATTAAAAGACTGAAAAACAAACCCTATCTTTTTATTCCTGATATACGAAAGCTGACGCTGCGACTGCTTTGATATATCAATGCCGTCAAGTTCATAGAGGCCTCCGCTCGGCTTATCGAGACAGCCGAGTATATTCATTAAAGTCGATTTTCCCGATCCCGACTGTCCCATTATAGCGACATACTCCCCTTCTTCTATAGTTAAATTTATATCTTTAAGGGCATGGACCTGAATTGCGCCGGTATCATAATATTTTTCCAGATGCGATATTTTAATTATCTCATTCACTTACGATCACACTCATTCCGTCTGTTAAGTCTGGAGTTGGGCTAAGTACGATCCTGTCGTTTTCCTGAACCTTATCGCTGATGATCTCAATATCAAGCACAGACTCAACTCCCAGTTCAACCGGCACCTTTTCCAGCGTATTATCTTCTTTTATTTTTATAACTGCATATGTACCGTCATTATTGTCAAATATTGCCTCAATCGGAACCACAATCGCGCCTTCCGATTTTGCAACCTGAACTTTTGCCGTTGCGTTAATACCGGCTATTAGGCCGCTTTCATTACCATCAACATCAATTTGTATAGGTATAAATCTTTCGCTTGTTCCGCTTTTTTCTTCCCCTGTAGGAGAAATCCTTGAAACCGAACCTTTTACAGTTTTATCTCCGAGTATGTCCGCTCCGATTGTTACATTTTGCCCAACGGCTATTTTCCCTATATCGTACTCGCTTACATCCACATCCATTTTAAGAACGTCTATATTTTCTATAGTAAACATAGGCACGTTGTCTGTATTTCCGACCTCGTCTGCGAATCGGCCTACTTTAGCATTAACCCTTGTAACTGTGCCGTCAATAGAACTCTTAATTTTGCAGTCCTCTAAATCCTGCATTTTTCTTTCAAGTTCCTTCTCTGCAATTTCAATACTTTTAGCTGTTGAAGCGGCGGTTGTGTTTACGCCTGAATTTTTTAAATCGTCAAGCTGCGCCTGTGTTGCGACAACCTTTCCGTTTTCTACAGTAAATGCGTCCACAGCCCGTTGAGCCTGGCTCAGTTTTGTTTCGGCCGCTTCAAAGTTTGCCTTTGTTTCGCCGCCGCCTTCGTAAAGGCTTTTGATCCTGTCATATTCTTTTTGCGCTTCTTCAAGTGTTTCCAATGCGCCTTCATATTCTCTTTGCGAATCTTCCAAAGTTTTGTTCAGCTTTATTTCCGCATTATTATAATCGTCGCTTATTTTCGCATTGGTTTCATTATACTGAATTCTTAAAAGTTCAAGATTATCCCTCAATTTTTCTATTTCCTCTTCAAGGTCTTTGGGGTCAAGCTCCGCTATTACCTGCCCGGCTTTTACCCTGTCGCCCTCTTTTACATATATAGACGTTATCTCATAATGCAGCCTGGAAACAACGTCTATACTTTCCGTTCCTTCCAAAGGGGCTTTAAGCGTTAAAAGTTCTTCAATATCCTTTTTCTGTGCAGTCCCCGCTAAGACCTGCACGCCTGTTTCCTTGTTTGAATTCATGCCTGCAAACGCCTTTATACCGACGGCGGCAACGGCTAACAAAGCTACTGCAATAACAATTTTTTTCTTTTTCACTTTTATCGCACCTCGTTTTTTATAAATGTTTTTTTATGATATTTGTATTATAAAATACAATTCTTACAAAAAAGTTGATATTCTTCTTACAAATTGCCTTTTTTTAATTAATAATTTTAAAAATAAGAAAACTGCCGCTCGTATTCTCATGCTTTGCCGCTCTTTTCTGCAATAAAAAAACATATATGCGTAAACGGATTAAATTTATACCGTTCACACATATATGTCTGAAATCAGCCTTTTATTTATCTAAGCCTTCAACCTTTGCATTGTATGAATATTCAGGAGTCGGGAATGTGCCTTCAGCCACTTCCTTATGATATTCATTAAATGCCTCAAGCATCTGAGGGCCAAGATTTGCATACTTCTTGGCAAATTTTGGAACCCACTCGTTATATCCGAGCATATCGTGCATAACAAGCGCCTGGGCTTCACATTCTTTTCCTGCTCCAATTCCAATAATAGGGATATTAATGTTATCTCTTATGTATTTTGTTACGGAAACAGGAACGCCTTCCACCATAACCATAAATGCCCCGGCTGCTTCTATAGCTTTCGCATCTTCAAGAAGCGATTCCACAGCTTCCATGCTCTTGCCCTGTACTTTGAAACCGCCCATCATACTCGAAGTCTGCGGAGTAAGGCCAATATGCCCGCATACAGGTATACCGGCTTCAACAATGCCCTTTATAACTGCCGCAGACCTTTTGCCGCCTTCAAGCTTTATAGCATCGCAGCCTATCTCCATAAATAAACGGTTTGCGCTTGCAACGCCCTGTTCAACCGACACATTATAAGAACCGAAAGGCATGTCGCCGATAATAAAAGTAGTCGGAGCCCCTCTTCTAACCGTTTTGCCGTGATGTATAATATCATCAACCGTAACTCCCACAGTTCCATCATAACCAAGCATAGTCATTCCCATTGAGTCGCCGATTAAAATCATTTCAATATCGCTTTTTTCAACAATAGTTGCCGATGTATAGTCATAGCATGTAATAAGCGTTATTTTTCGTCCGTTTGTTTTTGTTTCCATAATTTCCGGCACTGTAATTTTTCTCATTATCGAATTCCCCTTTCTCTTTGAACGCGGCTTTTTAAAAGCTTGACAGCAAAAGCCATGTAATATTTACAGGTAAATTATAACAGGATTGTTGTCCGCTGTCAATAAGTTGTCCAACATTATTTAATTCTTTCCCCATGGTTTCGACGCATGCACCATATGAAGACGCATGGCGTTCCTTGCACCCTCAGCGTCGCGGTTTTCCATAAAATCCATAATAAGCCGATGATCCTTTAAAGTATTGATCCTTATATATTCATCGTGCTGAGTTTTTACCACGCCAAGGTACACCGCTTGAAGAAGAACCGGTATAAGCCTGTTCATAAAAGAATTATGGGTTGCCTTTGCAATAGCTTTGTGAAATTCTATTTCTTCATCAACCCTATCTTCATCATCCCGTATTTTTTGTTCTAGTTTTTCACCAAGAGCCAATATATTTTTAATCTCACTTTCAGTTGCCCTCAGCGTAGCATAATATGCCGACTCGGGCTCTATTACCATTCTCATCTCAAAAACTTCCTGAACGCTTGAAGTTTCAGTTGTTAAAGCAGAAAATGCGTCGCCCTTCCTCTTTCCGAAATCATTCCTTACAAAAGTGCCTTTCCCACGTTTTATTTCAAGCACATTTCTTGTAACGAGTATCCTGTTGGCCTCCCTCAATGTCGAACGATTTATATTCAGCTCTTTTGAAAAATCATTTTCATTCGGAAGCTTGTCCCCCGGTTTAAAGCGGTTTTCAACGGCTATCATTGAATATATATCGTCTGCAATCATTTCCGATAAAGTTTTTGACAAATATACCACCTCTAATTATACTTATGAACTATGTTTAATTAGATAGTATCACATTTGTGCGATTATCTGCAAATTATTTTTACATTTCATTGCTGCCGTTCCCATTTTCAATTCCCAACGGAAAACCAAGCGTAAATGTTGTTCCTTCATTTTCACTGCTTTTAACTTTAATTGTGCCGCCGTCCTTTTCGATTATGGCTTTAACTATTGAAAGCCCCAATCCTGCCCCGCTAATTTTCCTGTTCCTTGATTTATCGACACGGTACAGAGGTTCAAATATGTTTTCAATCTCTTTTTCAGGTATTCCTATCCCTGTATCCTCTATAGTTATAAAAACTTTGCCTTCTTCCGTATAGCAGCTTAAAATCACTTTTCCGTTATTTCTGTTATATTTAACTGCATTCTCCGCAACATTAAAAACTGCTCTGTATATCAGTCTCCTGTTTCCGTAAAAACTTATTTCATACGGCTCATTCCGGGTTATAATTGATACATTCTTACTTTTAGTTTTATATAAAAGTTCGGTTCTTATTTCATTGAAAAGTTCACATATATTAATAGCGTCTTTTGCGCTTTCATCATTTACATCTGTTAAACGAAGCAGATCATCCACAAGATTAATCAGCCTGTCCACGGCTTTTCCGGTAGTTTCTATCGTTTCCCTGTAATCTTCGTTCGTCGGGTTTTCGTCTATATTAAGCACCTGAATGGCAGCTTTTATCGTTGCAAGCGGCGTTTTAAGCTCGTGCGCCGCGTTGACGGAAAACTGTTTCTGTTTAGCAAACGACTCGTCAAGCCTGTCCATCATATTATTAAAAGAAACTGCCAAACTTCCTACTTCGTCATTTGCATATATATCATTTATCCTCATTGACATGTTGGATTGATTTATCCCGCTTATTGTTTTGCTTAACGACGTTATGGGCTTTAACGCCCTGCCGATAACAAAATATGACGCCGCCGTCCCTAAAACTATAATGACGGCCATGTAAATAAAGCTGTTAAGTTTAAACCTTTGTTTTTCAATAGCAATCGTTATAGGTTTCATTTCAACAAAAGGCTGGCTTTGCCCGTCATTTTCCGGTGATACAAAGTCTGTTCCCGTTATTGAAACAGATCTTTCAACATCCGTTTCTGCCTCTTCGCTGAAACTATCAGCCGCCTCCGACGTATCAAAGCTGATAACGGCGGAATCCGCCATCAGCGCCCATGTGCCGTTGGCATTATATATTGAAGTTACGGTTAAAATAATTGAAACAGCCGCAATTACAGCGGCCGTTATTAAAGTAAGCCTAAGTTTCAAAGACAAATTTTTAAACACTTTTATCCTCCGGATCCTTTATAATATAACCTTGCCCTCTGATATTTTTAATCAAATCTGATGATGCCGACGCTTCATTAAGCTTCTTTTTTAACGAATATATATGGAACTTAAAAGCATTTGAAAAAAGATCTGCGTCGCTTTCCCAAACATGCTCAATTATTTTTTCCGCACTTAGGATTCTGTTTTTATTCAACATCAAATATTCCAAAATAGAATATTCTTTCTTAGTAAGCTTTATCTGATTTCCGGATATTTCAACAGTCTTTTTTGCCATGTCTAGGCATATTTCCCCACATTTTAATACATTTTCTTTTAAAACAAAATCCCGTCGTAAAAGTGAACGTACACGGGCCGAAAGTTCCATAAAATCAAACGGCTTAACCAAATAGTCGTTTGCTCCGCTGTCAAGACCCAAAACCCGTTCCTCTACAGAACTTCTTGCTGACAATATAAGAACTTTTGTTTTATTGTCATTTTCTCTGATCCTGCTTAAAACATCGATCCCATCAATAACCGGGAGATTTAAGTCAAGTATTATCAAATCATATTCGTTAGTTTCATAATAAAAACATGCTTCTTCCCCATCAAAAGCAGTATCAACCGCATATCCGAGTTTTCTCAAACCTTTTGAAACTACGTTTGAAAGCAATGTTTCATCTTCAACAAGAAGTATTTTCATTAGTTGACCCCCGTAGACATTTTAAAACTCCGGCCTTTCGGCCGGAGCATATAAATCATTCTGCTTTTTCTATAACCTGCATCTTGCTGTATTCGGCAGAGCCGCCTTCAAGTTCGTTAATATCAACTATCTTTGCCATAGCTTTAACGCTTCCGCCTTCCGCCGCTCCGTCCTCTTTTAATTCAAACTGGACTTCATAATCGCCGTTTTCCAACGGGATTAAATTAATAAAGCTTATTTTATCAGCATCAATAACTCCGTCCTTCGTTGCTATCGTAATAACTGCCGCTTCTGTTGTTTCAGCCGCTATGTTGGCCATATCCGTTTCTTTGTCGGCTGCAAACGCAACTCCTGTAAATGATGATAAAACTGCCGCTCCTGTTAAAATTCCCGCTAATAATTTTTTCATATTAAATTCCTCCATGTAATAATGATTTTATTTTTAAACCTGACGTCTTAGGTTATGGTCAAATTATAAAAAAACATAAGTTAGATTACAGTTAGATTTTTAAAATATGAAAAAATTTTTGTCCGTTAAAAAACGCATACTATATATGTTTTTAAAGATTTAAAATGCGGCATATTCCAAATAATCCGTTTAAATTACAAATTCTTAGGCATGTGCTTTTAAGCGCGACCTTTCGCCTGAAGCATGAAATAAATATATTTTCTTCATCCTGCAAACGCCAAAGCTCCAGGCGACAATGGATTAAATTTGCTTATAACCATTAACTGGCCGTTATAAAAAGTATACACATCCCCTGTATACTTATCAACCCAAAAGTCATATACAACCGGTATCACATAATATCTGTCGTTTTCCCTGGATACCTCCAAGCCTTCTATAATGTCATACCAATAATCACCGTCTTTATTGTCCCCCCTTTTATCCGGCGTATATTCTCCATACCTGTTTTCATATGCGGTAATAAGCTGCTGTTTTACAATTTTAACGCTCTGATCGCTTGTTATCGGATTCAAGCTTTCACTATATCCGCTCACCATAATATGACGTATCCTTGGTATTATATAAGTTGTTTCTAAATATTTTCCGTCGGAATATTCAATATTAACTCCCAACGCTTCCGAGATAAATCTCACCGGTACATATGTAAAATCTTCAAAAATAACAGGCGGTTCGTCCATCAAAACTTCCCTGTCGTTAATTTTTGCATGTTTATTTCCTATTTCCATTACAATAGTATCATTTCCGTTGCTTATTGATATTCTATTTGTTTCTAAATCCCATTTAACAACCGAATCAAAATATTCCGATATGATTCTTACAGGAACAAGCGTAGTTCCATGCCTGAATAGAACTTTTGCATCTTTAATCAAAGAGCCGTTAATAAATAAAGCGGTATAATTATCGTCTATAGCTTCTTCCGATCCATCTGCAAACTTAATATATCCGGTTTTTGTAGCGCTGTCGACAGCGGGCAGTATATTAATTCCGTCTGCATTTGTACTTCCAATACTTTCAGCCCCGAAAACATTCTGTATAAGCAGTATACTTGCCGCCAAAAATATTACCAATACCTTTTTCATATAAATACACTCCCTTCAAATTTATTATTTATGATAAGTTTATAACAGTACATTTCCAAAATCAATAATCTGTTGCAGACTAAATATAACAATATATAAATAAAAGCGGCAGTACAATATAATCATGCCGCTTAAATACATCATTCATTATGTTGTTGCTTAACCGTATTGTGTCAATACCTGTCCGCCGGAAGTCTGAACTGACTTACCAAATCTTTAAGTACCTGCGCTTGCGAAGAAAGTTCCTCGCTTGCGGCAGCCGATTCCTCGCTTGTTGCAGAATTTGTCTGAACAACAGAGGATATTTGATCCAGCCCAATAGTTATCTGCGAAATAGCTGTTACTTCATTTTCCACGTCATAAGCAACTTTTTCCATGTCGCCTACCGCCATACCTGCAAGTTCCGTTGTTTTATCGAGAGAATCCGTAACTTCGCTTACAATAGAATTGCCGTTTCTGACAGCTTTAATAGAATCCTCAATCAGTTCTTTTGTCGCCTTAGCCGCTTCGTCGGATTTTGCCGCCAAATTGCGCACTTCATCGGCAACCACCGCAAAACCTTTTCCGGCGCTTCCTGCCCGTGCCGCCTCGACAGCGGCATTAAGCGCTAATATATTTGTCTGGAAAGCAATTTCCTCAATCGTCGCTATTATTTTGCTTATTTTTTTAGAAGATTCCGTAATTTCAGCCATTGCCGCCGTCATTTGAGCCATCTGCTTATTGCTTGCGTCAATCTGTTTCCCGGCCATCTCTGCATGCTCCCGTGACTCATTAGAAATAACGGCAGTTTCTTTAGCACTGTTCGAAATTTCATTTGCAGTTGCGGCCAGTTCTTCCACTGAGCTTGCCTGTTCCGTGGCCCCCTGCGCAAGGGCCTGCGCCCCATCAGACACCTGAGACGCTCCTGCCGCAATCTGTTCGGCGCTTGCGTTTATTTGCAGTAATGTGTCGCTTAATCTATCCCTTATCTGCCTAAACGATTCCAAAATAGCAGTGAAATCACCAATATAAACGTCTGCTGCTTTAGAAGTTATTACAAAATTTCCGGATCCCATTTCCCCAAGCAGAAAACTTATATCCTTAATCATTATGCTGAGCGAACTAACAATAGTATTAGTGGAAGATACAAGCTCACCGACTTCATCATTACGTTTAAAATCAGGAACAGGCGTGTCTAAATCGCCTTCGGAAAGAAGCCTTAGCCTCTTTGCACATGCCTCAATAGGTTTTCCAATCCCAACGGCAATACGCAAAGCTATAAAAAACGCAACAACAGCCGCGGCTATCATTAACAAAATAGTTACAATAATACCTGCAATAGTTTCGTCGGTAAAATCAGAAACAGGCGCGTTTATTGCAATGCTCCAGCCGTTTGTGTCAGGAACAGGGGCATAAGCAGTAAATTTACTAACGCCGCCGTATCTATATTGGCTGAATCCCGACACCCCGGAAATCATCAAAGTTTCAATCTCTGCAAGCGGCTCCAAAGAAGAATCAGATTCCGCATCACGAATCGTATTTTCTTTATTTCGTACATTTTCAATATTTTGATGCGCAATCGTATTTCCATCAGAATCAAGCATATATGCAGAGCCGCCTTCACTGACCTGCAATGAGCTTACAATGTCATTTAAAAATGTTTCTTTCGGCACAAAATAAACGACGCCTGAAACACGGCCTCCCATTTCGCCGTTTTCCCAAACAGGCGCGGCTACGATTATTGTTAATTCCCCTGTTACGGAAGATACAAGGGGCTCCGATACGTATACATCCCCGTTCAATGCTGCCGTAAAATATTCTCTATCGCTGTAATTTTCTCCGTCTATCAGACTAATCCCTTTTGTGTTCAGCAAGTTATATCTTTGAAAACCATATTTATCCAATTTTTCCTGCAAAATATCTTTTTTCTCTTTTAACGATGTGTCGGAACTGGATAATCTTTCAATATTTCCGGTTTCGCCGGCAATGTTCTTATATGCTTTTAATTCATATGAAACACGGTCCGCGGCAACCTCCGCCATTTCTTTCATACTTGCCTCAAGAGCCGATTGCGTGCCCAAATAACTCAGCGCGCATGCAGAGCCGCCGACTATAGCCAAGGATATTATCACTGTTAAAATCATGGAAACAAGAATTTTTGATTTTATGCTTTTCATATGTAAATACCTCCGTTTTGCAAACCCTTTTATCCATTTTTATCAACTACTCTTTGTGTTCACAATTTTTTACTGAATTACAGCCGCAAAAATAGATTTAAAATCAAGCCTAAATTTTCAGCCGCATAAACATACAAAAAACAACAGCCCCCTTTGCCGAATTTTAATTAAATAACTTAAAAAATATATTGAATTACCCCCTTAATAAAAAATTCAACTAAAATTTCAAAATATCATACCCGTAATATAACCGGCATAATTCACTGAACAGCTGATATATTTAACAATGTGCCATTCATATTATTTTTAAAGCTTGAATATTTTTCAGCCCGTTTTGCATTAAGTTTACAAGAGCATATACGCTCCATAAGGTAAATTTTTCTGCTCTTTTGCACGGCAAATAATTGACTGAACTCTTGATTTCCACATTGGGTAACGTTACGTGCCGCGATTCTCATACGGTTCGTAAACTTTCCTATGGTCAAGCCTGAATATTTGCACTTTGAACAGCAAAAAATTCCTCCATGCGGAGTCAAAAAGTTGAGAATGTCGTCAGCAATTTAAGCACAAGGAAAAAGTATGCAAGGCGCAACCAAAGCTGCGTCAAATACTTTTGACGCAGCTGTTATGCCGATAATGCGGTTCTCAACCGTGTATGCCCTTATCATATATTGATAGCTTTTTTGCAAAACTATGATCTTTTTAATTTGTTAAAAGCAAATTATTAATTAACTTATATATTAAAATTATACTACAGTATATATGAAAAACGCAATATCTTCTATTAAACGAAATAAAATTACAAAACTATACATTTACTGATAAAAAACTTTAATAAAAATGATTTAATTTTCTTAATCCCGCTTATATTATCGCAAAATAAAACTATGTTCGTAAAAAAGCGCCGCAAAACAGCAGCGCAAAATGTTCTTTTAATTAAAATCTGCTTCAATCATTGCATTATCGTCCAGTTAAATATAAATTATTTCCGAACAAGCATGTGTTTTTTATGCGTTTCTTAAATAAGTTCATTCAGCGGTTTAAATTTTTTAACCATTAAAAACATCAATACATTAAATGGCCGAACCGGCGTTTATATCAGGAAAATTTTAGAATTCCCATATAAATAAACACAGTTCGACCGTTTCGTCGTGCAAAAACAGATTAAATTAATGATTAGCGAGCCAATTTACAGCAACATTAGCATATATCGCCGAACACATCGAAAGACATTCGTCGTTAAACTTCGCTTTTGGGTTATGCTGCCGCGGAAGATCGTCCCTGCCGTCAACCGCCGCTCCCATTCCAAAATATACTGCCGGAACAATGTCCGAAATAAAAGCAAAATCCTCAGAACCCATTATATTAAATTCAGGTACGGCGCTTATATCAGGCAGTATTTCATGTATGGAATTAAGCGCTTCATCTATAAATTCAGGACTGCATTTTACACTCGGCACATAGCTTAAAACTTCAATTTCCGCTTTTGTCCTGTAAGTTTCGGCAACTGATTTAACAACTTCGTTAATACGCTTTATTATATAATCGGCCGTATTTTTATCAAAAAATCTCATTGTTCCCTGTAATTCGGCATATTCAGGTATAATGTTGGCCGCATGGCCGGCTTCAAACTTTCCTATCGTAATAGCCACCGGATTAAGAGGCGACGACTCCCTTGATACAATTTCCTGGAGAGCGAGATGAATATGAACTCCCGTATTTATCGGATCAATACATTTTTCAGGCTCGGAACCATGTCCGCCGCGGCCCGTAAGCTTTATTTTAAATCCGTATACGCCCGCCATAGGATTACTGCCATAAATAATTCTGCCGTAAGGCACCGCCGAAAATACATGCATTGCAAACGCCGCATCTACCTTGGGATTTTCCATAACGCCGCATCCGATTGCCGCTTTTGCCCCGCTGAATGTTTCTTCTCCCGCCTGAAAAAGAAGTTTGACAACGCCTTTCAGCTCATTTTCATGCTCCTTCAGAATTTTGGCGGCGCCCAACAGAGTTGCCGCATGCATATCATGTCCGCAGGCATGCATACATCCGTTTTCGGAGGCAAACTCCAGCCCCGTTTCTTCGGCTATAGGAAGTCCGTCAATATCGCTCCTTAGCATGAAACAACGTTCCCCTTTTCCTAACAGGCATACTATACACGAACCGCCTGCAATTACTTCATATTTTATTCCCATTTCATCAAGCGCTTTTTTTATAAAATCAACCGTATTCGGCAGATTGAGGCCGATTTCAGGCATAGTATGAAGTTTTCTTCGCCAAGAAATAATTTCTTCTTTAATTTTCATAGCCTCGTTTAAAAAATCAGTTTTCAATATGACTATCCCCTTTACAATATATTTGAATCCTAATTACGCTTCCGAATTATTTTCTGCCTGCAACCCATGAAAACCCAAAGCCGTAATTTTTATCAACTTCCCTGTGGCCGGGAAAATATTTTTCTTCCTTAGTAACAGTTAAACCGTTTCCATTATCTTTGAACGACGCTATAACACAAAATCTGTCCTTTGTGTTTTTACTGGAAACGTCAACCTCTATGTCGCTTTCCCCTTCTTGTTTTATTGTTACGACGGCGTTTGTTTTTCCCCAATTAGGCACACCCTCGTATATGTATGCGAAAACAACTGCAAATTCAATCGTTTCAGGCTTGTAAAAGTACATATTTTCGCCTTTTGCGGCGTTTCCGCTCCTGTCGTCGCCGTCAAGAAAAATAAACGGCAGGAAATCCTTTGAACCGAAACTGTTTCCCAGAGCCTGTATAACGCCTTTCATGCCGTTTTTAAGCTTAAACATACACGCCAAATCAAGATCGACAGAACTTTTAACTCCGAGAAAACCTTTTGTTATGTTGTCCCAGTTAAGATTAACATGTATGGCTTTATTGCCGCCGTCTTTTTTAAGGCTTATTTTATGAGAATCCCCGCTTTTTTTAAGGCTTACTTTTCCCTTTTTCGGCTCGGCGTTTTGTTCCTGTTTTTGTTCCGCGGCGTTTATAGGAACCGTATTGATTTCTTCCGCAGAAGAGTTCCCGGCTCCTGAATCCGGCTTAACTTCTTCGCCGCCGAAATGCGAAAGCAGCGCGCTTAATCCTCCGTTAAAGCCGCTTGCCACCATAGACATACGCCATACATTATCCTTATTATAAATCTCGCATAATATAACCGCTTTTTCATGGCTGAAATCAGAACCGCTAAATTCATACGCTTCAATATCCGCCCCGTTTTGCTTAAGTTTCATTGTTCCAATCGAAATACCGCTCATATCCGCACTTCCGTCGGCAGTTATTGAGAAAACGAGTTTGTTAATTGACGAAGGGAGTTTATTCCTGTCCACAAAAAAAGTTGTTTTTTCACTTGACGCCTGCATTGTTATAGCATTTTCCGGCGATGACGGCTGATTATAAAATACAAAATACCTGTCGTCGGAAAGTTTACCGTCCGAATCAACGCCGAAACATGTTATATCCGTTTCGGCGTTGACAATTTTCGCCGTAATTTCAAGGCTGAACGCCCCGTCGGAAATATAATCGCCTAATTTGATTTTTTGCCCTTTTTTAAGCACAAACATCCTTCCTTTCTCAAATATATTGTACTGTCTGTCAACTTTTTACATAATTATATCTTTTTACAGGCGCTATTTCAACTTATATTCGTATTAACATTTAATTTATAAAGTTAAGTTTTATGAAATCAGTTACTTATTTTTGCATTAAGAACAATAAATTTGTCAAATTTAAGTTTAGTTATACAAAAAATAAATTTGCTTCACTAATATTTTGCATCTGTATTTCTGAATTAAAGAAAATAATGTCTACGACGCATAGGGATATACGTTTTCGCAGTTAGAATCCTAAATAAGGGACTATCCAAGCAAAAATTATATAAATAATCAAAATTGTGCCTTAAAAAAATATCAAATAAAACAGGCCGGGCAAAATTTCTTAAATATAAATCAGGCCTGCAAATTTTTTTACAGGCTTATAAAATAAACCGCAAAACTAAAAGCCCATGAGTTCTCCACTCAAGGGCTTTTAGTTTTCTTTCAGTGACATAATTACGCTGTCTAAAATGTCCAGCGCCTGCTTCCTTTTGGAAACATCAAGTGCGTTAAGTTTCCTTATAATATCATTGCTTTTGGCTTCATAACCAACCGTTAGGCTGTCTTGAAGCATATCGTCGGCGGATGCGTTCAATGTGTTGAGGATTTTTATGAATGTTTCCAGTTTAGGCACTTTGTCGCCGCGTTCTATATTCGATAAATATTTCGTACTTATGCCTATCATTTCAGAGCATTTCTCGATATTCCATCCGCATCTTGCCCTATGTGCCCTTAGTTTCTTCCCTAAACTTTTGCTGTCCAAAGATATAACCACCTATCTCAAGATAGTTTCTAAAGATAGAATACCAACTATATAAAATTGTTTAAATGCTCTAATCGGGGAAAAATCCCCAATTAATAGGTTTATTCACAAAAACCATGTGTTAATATAAAAACTATACAAATCAACATATTAGTGGCTGACTTAAATCCTTCGTCTTAATACAGCGCAATTTATTAATACTTTTTTATATTCCAATGCAAATTTACGGCCATTATATATCACAAATTATGTTTTTATTAAATTTATAACACATATTGATATATTTCTCTATCTGTGATATTATATCATAAATCATGTTGTATTTATAGGGAGGGTCTGTTATGAAAAAATTGTTGAAATTATCGTTCACGGCAATAGCATTTACTCTTATTATTTCAATGTCAGCGTTTGCACACAGCGGAAGGACCGATGCAAACGGCGGCCACAGAGATAATAAAAATGTAAGCGGCCTCGGCTACTACCACTATCATCACGGTTATTCGGCACACCTGCACCCAAACGGAATATGCCCGTATGCGTCGCCTGCTTCACAGCCAACAGAGCCGTCTGTTACTAAAAACGTCGAAAAAACATCTTTAAGCGATATAAAAGCATATTTAAACGGAAATTTTATACCTTCATTTAATTATAACGGCGCTACATATATTGTTGCGGAAAGTCTTGACAAATACGGTTTTGATATTGACTGGGACGAAAATTCAAGGGAGCTGAGCATAAAACGCAATATTGAAAAAAGCATTGAACCGTCGTTGTCGGAAAATCCAACCGAAACATACGAAATTCAAAATACAGATATAACCGCTTATTTATATGACGAAGCAACAGGAGAATTTGCAGAAATACTGTCATATAACATAGGCGGCCAAACGATAATACAGCTTTCCTCAATAGGCAATACATCTTGGGACAGTTCTGCAAGAACAATATCGGTGTCGATTTAAACTGAAAATCTCTGTCAAAGCCTTAAACCGAATCTGTTTAATCCGCAGCAATAATACTTCAGATTTTTATTTAAAAAAAGCCAATATCCTTTTGAACGGATATTGGCTTTTTAAGTCTGTTCTTTTTCGCATAACAAGTTTTATACTTAAAATTCCCGCAACTTAAAATATGAAATTTGTACTGTTTAATTTTATTTGAAAATACTTTAAATATACAAAAAGGCTGCAAACCGTTAACAGCATGCAGCCTTTCTTTATACAATCGGGGTGACAAGATTTGAACTTGCGACCTCATGAACCCCATTCATGCGCGCTACCAAGCTACGCCACACCCCGATACTTCAAACATTTTACAATAATAATTCGGATTTGTCAATAAAAATAAACCGCTGCACGCATTATTAATCAGATTTTTTATCTAATACAATATCTTTTTAATATTGTTCCACATCCGTTAGGTTTATACAAAACGATAAAATTCAATCCCGTTTTTCATTTCCGAATATAATTTATACGGCATTGGTTTACCTCTATAAATTAAAGAACAGCCCGAAATTAAATTCGGGCTTTTATAATATGGTGAAACAACATGACTATATTCAATTTGTCTGAACTAAGCATACCGCTTATTTTTCTTTTAATTTTGCAGGCTTCAATATTCTAACTTCTTATGATTAATATGTAAACAGCTGAACCCAAGCCCTGTTGCTGTAGGCAACGCCTATATTTTTAAAGTTTGCGTTCATTATATTTTTTCTGTGGCCTTCGGAATTCATCCATGCCGTAACAACTTCTTCAGGCGTCCTCTGTCCGCTTGCAATATTTTCGCCCGCGCCCCTGTATGATACGCCTGCCTGGTCAAGAGCCGTGAAACATGACGTCCCGTTTGGACGGGTATGTGAAAATGTCGTTTTTATTTCTTCCGCTCTTACAGCAGCGGCGGCAGAAATTTTGCTGTCCATTGTAAGCGGGCTTAATCCTTCTTTTGCCCTTTCAATATTTACAAGCTCAACAACCCTCTGGGCATAGCTTGAAGATGAAGTGTCCTGATTATTGCCTGAGCCCGGTTTCTGCGTATTTCCATTGTTGTCTGTATCCGGTTTCTGCGTATTTCCATTGTTGTCTGTATCCGGTTTCTGCGTATTTCCATTGTTGTCTGTATCCGGTTTCTGCGTATTTCCGCCGTTGTCTGTATCCGGTTTCTGCGTATTTCCGTTATTGTCTGTTCCCGGTTTCTGCGTATTTCCGTTATTGTCCGTATCCGGTTTCTGCGTATTTCCGTTATTGTCCGTATCCGGTCTCTGCGTATTTCCGCCGTTGCCTGAGCCCGGCTTCTGCGTACCGCTTGTTATACATTTTTTAATAAGATATTCAAGCAAATCCGCTTTATTTTCAAAATTGCATAAACCTTTTTCCGTAACAGCCGTTAAATAATTTAATTTTGTATTATTAAATACATTTGTTTTAACCGGAGCTGCAAATGTGGGTACTGTTAAAGATAATGTTGTAACTGCCGTTATTAATGCCATGTTAAGTTTTTTCATTTTAATTGTCCTCCTCTTATCAGCCGCTTTTCCATGGAATGCATATATTAAATATTTGTGATTTATTTGTTACATCTTTATTACACAATCATAATAACATATGAATTTCCAATGTTAAAGCTGTAAATAATGGAAAACTGTTGCAGAACTGGCTGAAATGCTGTAAAACAGGGTATTTCAGCCTATAACATTTTTCTTTTTTTCAGTATCATCAAAACGGTAAAACAAATAAGCAGAGTTATAAAACATATAATATAAAAGCCGTAAGGCGTTTGTGAAAGAGGCATCCAGTTCTCGCTTACGTTCATGCCGTATATCCCCGATATTATAGTCGGAATAGCCATAACAAGGGTTATGGAAGTTAAAAATTTCATTGCGTTATTAAGCCTGTTGTTAATAATGGTTGAAACTAAATCCCTTGTGCCGTGGATAATATCTTTATATATATTCGTCATCTCCATAGCCTGCCTGTTTTCCACAATAACATCGTCAAGGAGTTCCCTGTCTTCGGGATACTGCTTTATTCTTTCATACCTTGTAAGTCTGTCAAGAACAATCCTGTTTGCGCTTAAAGACGTTGCAAAATATACAAGGTTAGTTTCAAGTTCATGCAGGTTGATAAGATCCTCGTCTTCCGTAGTCGTACTGCCTATCCTTTTTTCTATCTCGCTCCTTTTTTTATCTATAACCCTGAGGTACGCCTGATACAGGTTAGTTGTCCTCAGCAGTATCTGATATACAAACCGAAGTTTCTTTTTAGTGCTGAACCCTTTAACGGAAAATTTATAAAACCCGTTTAGTATGTCCGTATTATGAGCGCATACTGTTATAATTGCGTTATTAACAAGCAGTATACCCAATGGTATTGTCGTATATGCCGACTGTTCATTTCTGACTTCAACCGAGGGTATATCCACTATTATAACCGTGTAGCCGTCCTCAAGCTGCACCCTGGAGCTTTCCTCATCGTCCAAAGCCGCCTTTAAATCGCTTATATTTACGTTATAGTATCCCGATACTTCCAAAAGTTCCTCCATATTAGGAGCAGTAAGGCTGACCCAAACATCTGTTTCAAAATTTTCAAGTTCATATATTATACCGTTATCTGTTTTGAACACTCTTTTCATAAACTCACCACTTATATTCCTTGCCTCAAGGCAAAAACAGTAACCCTTTCAATATTTTATCCGCCAAAAATATCAATACATGCAAAACAGATTAATCATTTTATTAGCTGTGTTTACAATGTGTTTCAAAATCTTACCGCCAAAATTTTCAGACCGTATCCGCCCCAAACATAAATAACGCCAATAAGCCAATACGGTCATATAGAAAATAAAACTGTAATTTCGGCAAAACTATTACAGCCATATTGCGTTTCAGTAAATTATCCAACAAAATCAGCGCAATACCCCATCTAGCACTGTATCGCAATTACAACTGTTTTAAATATAAAATCCTAATTGATTTTCGATTATCTTCTAAAACCAAAGTATTCACTGAAATTATATTTTATATTTACAGTAAATTTTTTCGGCCGCTTTAATCCCGTCAATTGCAGACGATACAATCCCGCCGGCGTACCCTGCCCCTTCACCGACAGGATAAAGGCCTTTAGCCCAAAGGCTTTCAAAAGTTTCATTTTCGCGTTCAATCCTTACAGGAGAAGAACTCCTGCTTTCAACGGCAGTAACAAGAGCGCCGACGTCGTCAAATCCTTTAAGCTTTTTTGCCATGCCTGCAATTCCTTCTTTTAATGCCGAACACATAAACTTTGGTAAAACATCATTTAGATTGCACATGGTAATCCCCGGCCTATATGTATGCCGGACAAAACTATCGTTTTCTTCATACTTATTCCCTAAAAACTCTCCAAGCCTTTGTGCCGGAGCGTTATATCTGCCTCCGCCGGCTATGAAAGCTTTTTTTTCTATTTCCCTTTGGAGATACATGCCTGCAAGCGGATGTCCGCTTCCGAAATCCTCCGGGCCTATCTGCACAAGAACCGCACTGTTGGCATTTTCTCCGCCCCTGTTGTAATTGCTCATGCCGTTAACACATACCATTCCTTCCTCGCTTGCAGCCGCAACTACATATCCGCCCGGGCACATACAAAAAGTATATACCCCACGGCCGTCTGAAGAACGGCTTGTAAGCTTGTATTCAGCCGGGCCAAGATTGCCAGTTCCCGCAAAATTTCCAAACTGCGCCTTATCTATACTGTTTTGGCTGTGTTCAATCCTTACTCCCATCGCAAAAGGTTTTTGAGACAAAACGGCGTTATTTCTATAAAGCATCTCAAATGTATCCCTTGCGCTGTGGCCTATGGCCAATATAAGATCGCGGCAATATATTCTTTCAGAATTATTAACTTCCACATACATTACTTTCCCGTTTTCAACCGCTATATCTGTCGCCTTTGAAAAAAAACGCACCTCGCCGCCGCAAGCTATGATTTTTTCACGCATATTTTTAACAACATTCCTAAGCAAATCGGTTCCTATGTGCGGATTATGCGCGTATAAAATTTCCGGCGGAGCCCCGTTTTCAACAAACGCCTTAAACACTCTTCCCGCCCTTTTGTCTTTTCCTCTTGAAGTCAGTTTACCGTCGGAAAACGTTCCGGCTCCTCCCTCTCCGAACTGTACGTTTGATTCGGTCGAGAGTATTCCTTCATTCCAAAATTTTTCAACGTCTTTTACCCTTTGATCGACGTCGGCGCCCCTTTCCAGCACAATCGGCTTAAATCCCATCTCTGCAAGCGTCATTGCCGCAAATATCCCGGCCGGTCCGAAACCGACCACAACCGGCCTTGTTTCGCATTTTATATTGCCGTACCGCTCGGTATTTTCTTCTTCAAATTTTAAAACATCTTTATTTTTAATATTTTTAAGTATTTTATTTTCATTAAGCATGTCAAAACATGCAGTATAAATAAAAAATATATTCCCTTTGTTTCTTGCATCAAGAGATTCTTTTAGTATAAACCATTTTTTTACATTTTTTTTATCTATGCGGAGCTTCCTGCATGCCTTATCCAGAATTTCCGTTTTATCGTCGTCTGGACTCAGTCTAATATTACGGACTTCTATCATAACAAAATACTCTCTTTCTAAAAATTATATATAAAGTTCTTCTTTAAATACATTAGTATAAATATATATGTAAACAGGAAAAGCCTGTTGTCCATAAAAAACTTAATCCATTTTTCTTCCCTGTTAAACGGGGCATACTTTTTAATTCCGCTTTCAACCGAACTGTTTTCAAACACTTTGCGGATCAGCCTCTTTTTTTCCCTTAATGACAACCCTTTGTCCGAACATATGTCGTATAATACCGCCTCAACAGCCGAATACACCCTAAATGAGTATTCCAATTCGCTGTTTAGTTCAATACCTTCCTTCTCAAATAATTTAAGCCTGTACTCCGCAAGTTCATAAAACGGCGTAATATCGGTGTCAATACTTTCGGGAGGATAAACATACAAATCATATATACATGCGCGGCTCTGGGAAACAGATTTGCAAACCGCCAAATAATTGTATATAAATTCCTCATGCCCGTTTGAATCATACTCCGGAAATTTAATATAATTTTTTTCCAAAATTTCTTTTTTAAAAAGTTTTCCGCATATCATGTTAATATTCTTGTAATTATCAGAGTAAATATTTTTATAATATTCGAAAAAACCGGCTGTATTTCCATAATATTCTTCAGGCAAAAAAATCAGTTCTTTTTTTCTGACAGTATCTATAATTTTAGCGCCAAAAACAATAATATCGGCTCTTGTTTCTTTCTGCTTCAAATATAAAGACTTAATGTAATCGTTATAATAAAATCCCTCGCATAATGCAAATATAACAAACACTCCTGCGGCTTCCTTTATTCCCTTGTTTAAAGCCGAATATATGTTCCTTTCGGTACAGTCTATAATTTTTACATTATTATATTTTTTCTCAAACTGTGCGCAAATTAGCCTGCTGTCGTCTACGCTGCCATAATCGACAATTATAAGTTCAAAACTGTCAAAATCCTGATTTACAGCAGATTTGACAGCTCTAAAAATATACTTTTGGCTGTTGCAAACAGGCATTATTATACTCACTTCCACAATATTTCCTCCAACTGCATTTTTATACAATCCGTTTTTTTCGGCATCCGCTTATGCAGAATATAACCGAAAGTACAGCCGCAAACTGTTCAGCCTATATCGGCCGCGACAGCCATATTCCCGCAACGCCTAAATCCACAGATAAAACATAAGCAAGCGCAACCCTTAAAAGCAGATCGGAAAACGTCGATGCCATAAACCGGAGCGTCGCTCCCTCACCAATCAGCACACTGTTACCATAAGTTTAACCGATATAATAAAATAAAACGGCTAAACGCTCTGCAAAAATTCAATTCCTGTTTTTAATACAACATTACTATTATAGCTCGTAAAAATATAAATCATATTTTCAGCGAAAAATAAAAACGCTGTAAAAAACGTAACTTCTGCAATTAAAGCTAATACAACGCCTGCGCCGTAGCCTTTCTTTACCCTTTCCATTTTTCCGTCGCCTATATTATTGGCCGAAAACGGTAAAATGCCATTGGCAAAGGCAAAAAAAGTAATAGTGAATGCGTTAAGACCGACAGCAGCAGAATATCCTGCGAAACCCATGAGCCAAACCATTTTAAATATGTTGCCAATCGAAACAAAACTCTGCCGCAATGTGCATGGCACGGCTATATAAGTATGCGCCCCGGCATTTTTAGTGAAAAAATTTTATGTTTACCGTTAATTTTAACTTTTTTTGTTGCAGCATATAATTTCAAAAAACGCCGGCGTATCGGCTATGTCCCTCGCAATAAAAGCATCCCGGTCAATACCTATATTAAATTCAGCCGCAAATATATAAGACCAACGCAATATTGATGTCAAAATACCCAATAAGATAAAATAAAGGCGTTATAGAATCGCCCCAAAGAATTAAAACCATTATGCCGGTTCCTTCGGTTAACTCTTTCATCTGCCGTCACCATTTGTATGCAAACTCATCATTGATTTCTTTCTTCAAAAATTTAACAATCTCTTCCCCTTCGTAAAATGAAGATGCAATAACTGCCTTTGAATATGCCGTTTCTCTCGAAACATCACACAATACGTCGGCTCCGGCTTCCAACAAAGCTTTTGTTGAACTGTATATTTCCCCGCCGTTTAAAAGTTTGCTGTTAAACGGCGTAATTACAAACGGTATTCCTTTTTGCCTGCATTTCTCAGCCAAATAAATGGCAGAATTTATATTATTCCCACATTTTACGGCGGCTGTAGACGAATGATATAAGTAGTGCAAAACGCACTTTTTGCCTTCAAGTGAAAAAGACGAATAATCAATTCCGGGATATGGCTCTATAACTAAAACAGTGTTTTCGGCAAGAAGTCCCTTATAAATAATCATTTCATTTTCAAAACATTTATTTTTAATATCATGCCAATTATCTGCCGGAATCATATTTCTGCTGAAAAAATCTTCACAGCAGTTTCTGCACTGCAAAAGTTCGGCCCCTTTGTGGATATATACAATACCGTCGCTGTTTCTGTAAACAGCGTATACATTTGGGGAAATACCTTTCATAATAAGCTCCACAGCGCATTTAAAATTCTCATTTCCATTTGCTCTGCAATCATAAAGGGGATATTGGCTGGAAACAAGTATCAAAGGTATAATCCCTTTGCCCGCGAGCATAATTGAAAGCATTGAGGCAGTATAAGCAAGCGTATCCGTTCCATGCGCGGCAATTATTCCCTTATATTCGCTGAAATCAACATCTGAAAGCAATTTAAGAATACCATTCCACGAGTTTATATCCATATTTTCACTTAAAATGTCAAAAGGTGAAATAATATCAAATTCAAATTCTGAGCAATCGTAACCTGTATTTTTTAAATTTTCAATTAATAATGGAAACGCCCTTTTACAGTCGCTTTTTTTAACGCCGCCAATATCGGCAAAAGAGCATATTGTACCTCCCGTTAAAACAAGCAGTATTTTTTCCATATTTACACCCCAATAAATATTATAAATTAAGCGCTCTTTATAGTAAACAAAATAATTCCAAAAAAACTAAAAAACGGCATAGTATAAAAAACTGATTTTACTTTTACTATACCGTTATCCGTACTTAGATCATGCAGCTAACAATTCTTTCCAAAAGCAAAATAAATTTTTCTTTTGCAGTATTTGAAGTTTCAATCACTTCTTCATGATTCAGTGATTTTTGGGCAATGCCGGCCGCCATATTTGTTATGCATGAAATTCCCAACGTTTTTATTCCGCAGTGGTTTGCAACAATTACTTCGGCAGCAGTACTCATTCCGACAGCATCGCCGCCTAAAGCCCTTACCATTCTGATTTCCGCCGGAGTTTCATAACTTGGGCCTGTCATTGCAAAATATACCCCTTCTTTAATATTAACGCCTATCTCTGAAGCGCATTTTTTTGCCAGTTCAATCATATGTTTGTTATAGCCTTCGCTCATATCCGGAAACCTTACGCCAAACGTGTCCAAATTTTTACCAATAAGCGGATTTGTACCCATAAAATTTATATGATCCGTTATAAGCATCAGATCCCCCGGCTTAAAATCTAAATTAACGCCTCCAGCAGCATTAGTTACAATTAGTTTATCAACTCCAAGCAAGGACATAACCCTAACGGGAGCAGTTACTTCTTCCATATTGTATCCCTCATAAAAATGAAAGCGCCCCTGCATACATATTAAATCTTTCGTAATTACAAACCGTCCTTTATGCCCTTCTACAGTCGATATTGGAAAATCAGGGATGTCTTTATAATCACAGTATTCAGCCCCTTCAAGTCTGTCTCCGAAATCTCCGAGACCAGACCCCAGTATAATCCCTAACTTTGGCCTGAACTTTGTTTTGCTTTTAATATATTCGGCAGCAGTATTCAATTTATTTGCTGTATCCATATAAAATCACTTCCTAAAAATTTATTATAATTAATTTTAACATATTTTTATTTTTATATAAATATATTTACCAAATTTCAACTTCAAATTTACTTATAATTCATTTACTTATGACATTTATGTGGTATAATTAAACATATATCATATAAATTAATAATATAAGGGGGAATTTACTATGGCAAAAAAAATCTTATTACTTTGCGGAGACTTCACTGAGGATTATGAAACAATGGTTCCTTTCCAGTGCCTTTCAATGCTTGGTTATCAAGTTGACGCTGTATGCCCTGACAAAAAAGCAGGAGACACAGTGGCAACAGCCGTACACGACTTCTTGGGAGAACAGACTTATACCGAGTTTAAAGGCCATAACTTTGCTTTAACCGCTGATTTTGACAACGTTAAAACCGAAGATTATGTCGGCCTGTTTATTACCGGAGGACGTGCCCCCGAATACATAAGGCTGTATCCTCGTGTTATCGAAATCGTAAAAGAATTCTTTGCATCAAACAAGCCTGTTGCGGCTATATGCCATGGAATACTTGTCTTGACTGCCGCAGGCGTTCTTAAAGGTTATAAAGCGACATGCTACCCTGCATGCAGCCCCGACATAGGCCTTGCCGGAGGCGAATACATCGAAGTTCCTGCAACAGACGCCGTTGTTGACAAAAATCTTGTCACATCCCCTGCATGGCCCGGAAATACAGCTATATGCGCCGAATTTGCAAAACTTCTCGGTGCAAAAATAGAGATTTAATAATTCCGATACCATTTCTTATGATATATCAAAACCAGTATTAACCAATTAAGATGCCGCCGCATATAATGTTATAAAATTTAATTAATTTGCAAACGCCGGCCTTAGGCCGGGTTGCGCGGGCGACACCAGACGTCAAAACTGCGGGACAACCGTTTTAATGTTCCGCAGTTTTTTATCCCGTAAATACATTTGGAGGATATGCGGGGCGCTTATATTGGAGGTATTGTAAATGTGTATTAAAGAATTGGCATTACATACTGATGAATATTTAAAAGGACAACGCATTTGTGCATCGGGTAAAAATATACATGAAACAAAACAGGTTGCAATACGCGTATCAGTCATCAGCATCATTGTAAATATACTTCTTTCACTGTTTAAACTTGCCGCCGGAATTATATCTCATTCCGCCGCAATGATATCCGACGCTGTTCATTCGGCTTCAGATGTTTTCAGTACATTTATTGTTATAATCGGCATATACGTTTCGGGAAAAAAATCGGACAAAGAACATCAATATGGCCATGAAAGGCTTGAATGTGTGGCGTCTGTAATACTTTCCGTAATACTATTTGTTACCGGAATAGGCATAGGGCTGAGCGGCGCTGAAAAAATTATTTCCGGAGCAAACGGAAAAATACAGCTTGCAATACCTGGCGCTCTTGCCCTTTCGGCAGCAGTCTTATCCGTAGTTATTAAAGAATGGATGTATTGGTACACAATAGGGGCAGCCAAAAAAATTAATTCCGTTTCTTTAATGGCCGACGCATGGCATCATCGTTCGGACTCCCTTTCTTCTATAGGGGCATTCATAGGCATACTAGGCTCGCGTCTGGGATATCCGATATTGGATCCGACAGCAAGCATAATTATATGTCTTTTTATTGCTAAAGCGTCATACGATATATTTATTGATGCAGTAAATAAAATGATTGATAAGGCATGCGACGATAAAACCATTGAAAAAATGCGCCGTATAATAGAAAATCAAAACGGCGTTATACAAATTGATGAAATGCGGACCCGTCTTTTCGGAGCAAAAATGTATGTTGATATAGAAATACAGGCCGACGGGAATCTCACACTTAAAGAGGCGCATGAGATTGCCGAAGCAGTACATGACGCTATTGAAAGTGAGTTTATCAATGTAAAACATTGTATGGTTCACGTCAATCCAGCTGTATAATACTGTAATATTATTTATAGCGCGAATACAGTCTTATAAATTTATAACTGTATTTTTTACAAATCGTTTGAAATATAAAAAGTCCTCCGTAATTTACGAAGGACTTTTACAGTTTTCTCATAAAGACAATAAGATAAACTTATCGCACCTCATTGGAATTTTTAAAAACAAAGCCAATTTTAACGCAATCAATGCCAATAACCATCGTATATTCATCCGTTTTATAAATCAATGGATTTCCGCCTTTTCTTACAATGTTTCGGACAACCGCGGAATTTAATTTTCCTCTTTCCCTTTCCCAATAATTAAGGAAATAAAAATCGCCTTCACTTTTTATGCTCCACTTTAAATCCTGCATAAATTTAATAAAATAATCTTCTTCACATTTAAAATATTTAAAAAGGCCAATTTTTTTGGCTTCATAATCTTCAACAGGGTTTTTGCTAACCACGGCTTCCTTTTCCATAAACGATTTCCTCCCAAATGATTGTTAACAATATGGTACAATCTTTATCATTGGTTTGTCAACCTGTTTATGTGTTTTTTAAGATAAATTCCTGTATAAGATTTGTCATTTTTCATAACTTCTTCGGGAATTCCGGCAGCTACAACAGTTCCGCCGCCGTCGCCGCCTTCGGGCCCAAGATCTATAATGTAATCCGCCGTTTTTATAACGTCGAGATTATGTTCGATTACAATAACCGTATTCCCGCCTTCGGCAAGCCTTTGAAGTATTTCTATAAGTTTATGAACATCCGCCGTGTGTAGTCCCGTAGTCGGTTCGTCAAGTATATACATAGTACGCCCAGTGCTCCTTCTGCTTAACTCTGTAGCCAGCTTAACCCTTTGGGCTTCACCGCCTGAAAGAGTTGTAGAGGACTGCCCGAGACGTACATATCCGAGCCCGACATCATTTAAAGTTTCCAGTTTGTTTTTTAACTTCGGAAGGTTTTCAAAAAACGCAAGCGCTTCTTCAACCGTCATGTCGAGAACGTCGGAAATTGTTTTGCCTTTGTACTTAACTTCAAGAGTTTCCCTATTATACCGCTTTCCGTGGCATACTTCACACGGTACAAATATATCGGGCAGAAAATGCATTTCAATTTTAATTATGCCGTCGCCACTGCATGCTTCGCATCTTCCTCCCTTTACATTAAAACTGAAACGCCCCTTTTTATACCCGCGCATTTTCGCTTCGGTAGTTTGCGCAAATACATCGCGTATTAAATCAAACAATCCTGTGTATGTCGCCGGATTACTTCTCGGAGTTCGTCCAATCGGCGATTGATCAATATCTATAACCTTATCAAGTTTATCAATTCCTATAAATTCGCGAAACTCCGCCGGTTTACATTTAGCCCTGTTCAATTCCCGGGCTAAATTTTTATAAAGTATTTCGTTAACAAGCGACGACTTTCCGGAACCGCTTACACCCGTTACGCATGTAAAAATCCCAAGGGGTATATCAACGTCAATATTTCTGAGGTTGTTTGCCGCCGCGCCTCTGATTTTAAGCACATTGTCACTGTTAAACGGCCTTCTTTCCTTAGGAACGGGAATAATTTTTTTTCCGCTTAAATACTGCCCGGTTACAGAGTCCTCACATTTCATAATATCGTCTACAGTTCCCGAAAATATAACACGGCCGCCTTTTTCTCCGGCCTGAGGCCCTATGTCAACAATATAATCGCTTTCAAGCATAGTGTCCTCATCATGTTCAACTACAATAAGCGAGTTGCCTATATCCCTCAGATTTTTGAGCGTGCCTATTAATTTGTCATTATCCCTTTGATGAAGCCCTATGCTCGGTTCGTCAAGTATATATACGACTCCCACAAGCCCTGAGCCGATTTGAGTGGCAAGCCTTATACGTTGGGCTTCTCCGCCAGACAAAGTCCCGGCCGAGCGCGAAAGCGTAAGATACTCTAACCCAACGTCGGCCAAAAAACCTACCCTTGCATTTATTTCCTTGAGTATCGGTTCAGATACCATTCTATCCCTTTCGCCTAAATTAAGAGAACTGAAAAAATTCTGAAGTTCCTTTACGGAAAGCCGCGTAACCTGTGATATATTCCTCTCTTTAACAGTTACGGCAAGTATTTCGGGTTTAAGCCTGTCCCCATGGCAAATTGGACATTCTATATTTGTCATAAAATCTTCATATTCCTGCCACATAACTTCCGACGTTTCGTTATACCTTCTTTGCAGATTATTAATAATGCCTTCAAAGTTATAGTCATAACTGCCGCCGCCATATGCATTTTTATAGTTAATTTTAATTTTTTCACCCTTTGTGCCATAAAATATTATATCTTTTGCTTCTTCCGGGAGTTTCTCAAAAGGCATGTCCATATCAAACCCATACTTCTGAGAGAGAGCCTCGAAAAGTACGGCGCTCATGCTGTCGGAAGAAGAAATAGAGTTGTATCCCGGCGCACATATCGCCCCTTGCCGAATACTCAACTTTTTATTAGGCACAATCAAATCCGGATCAAATTTCATCTGTACGCCAAGTCCTGTGCAGTGAGGGCAAGCCCCACTGGGGTTATTAAAAGAAAAACTTCTCGGTTCAATTTCTCCGATATTTATGCCGCAGTCCGGGCAGGCAAAATTTTGGCTGAAAAGCAAATCTTCATCATTGTCGGTGCAGTTAACTATCAGCAGCCCGCCAGACAAAGCCATAACGGTTTCTATCGATTCCGTAAGCCTTTTTTGTATGCCTTCTTTTATAACAAGCCTGTCTACAACAATTTCGATATTATGTTTATTGTTCTTTTCAAGTTTTACTTCCTCGCTTAATTCATATAAAATTCCGTCTATCCTTGCGCGTACATAACCGCTTTTTTTTGCATCTTCCAAAAGCTTAGCATGTTCGCCTTTCCGTCCCCTTACAACTGGCGCAAGAAGCTGAATTTTTGTTCTTTCTTCAAGTGAAAGTATTTTATCGACAATTTGATCGATTGTCTGCTTCCTTATTTCTTTGCCGCATTTTGGGCAATGCGGAACTCCTACCCTTGCAAAGAGAAGGCGGAGATAATCATATATTTCAGTGACAGTACCTACTGTTGAGCGCGGGTTATGGCTTGTTGTTTTCTGATCTATTGATATTGCCGGCGAAAGACCGTCTATCGATTCCACATCCGGTTTTTCCATCTGTCCCAAAAACTGTCTTGCATAAGACGATAGGCTCTCCACATAACGCCTTTGTCCCTCGGCATATATCGTATCAAAAGCAAGAGATGATTTTCCCGAACCGCTTACGCCTGTAAACACAACAAGTTTGTCCCTCGGTATTTCAAGATTAATATTTTTTAAATTATGCGCTTTTGCCCCTCTTATTGTAATTTTATCTTTGCTCATACGTTTCCCTCTGTCAATTCAAAAGTTTTTTAACTTCGATTATTTTATCTCTTAATGAAGCGGCTTTTTCAAACTGTAAATCCCTTGCCGCATCTTTCATTTCCTTATCCATTTTCTTTAAGAGCTTTTTAAGTTCATCTTCGCTCATACTTTCAGGGTCCTTTTCAAACCCGAATTTGCTCTTTTCATTAACGGCTTCCGTGGCCTGTATTATGTCATACACCTTTTTTTGTATAGTCTGCGGAGTAATACCGTGCATTTCGTTATATTCCTGCTGTATCCTCCGCCTTCTTTCCGTCTCATCAATGGCTTTTCTCATTGAATCCGTCACAACGTCGGCATACATAATTACACGTCCTTCGCTGTTTCTGGCCGCGCGCCCTATCGTTTGTATTAAAGAAGTTTCAGACCGCAAAAATCCTTCCTTATCTGCATCAAGTATCGCCACAAGCGCAACCTCCGGAATATCCAATCCCTCCCTCAAAAGGTTGATGCCGACAAGCACATCAAAAACATTCATCCTTAAATCCCTGATTATTTCCAACCGCTCAATTGTATCAATATCGGAATGAAGGTATCTTACGCGTACTCCGGCCTCCCTCATGTAGTCGGTAAGCCTTTCCGCCATTTTTTTTGTAAGAGTTGTAATAAGGACTTTATGTCCTTCGGAAACGGTTTTGTTCGTTTCTGAAAGGAGATCGTCAATCTGCCCTTCTACGGGCCTTAAAGTAATTTCAGGATCTAAAAGCCCGGTAGGCCTTATTATTTGCTCTGCAAACTGCTCAGAATGTTCAGCCTCATATTTTGAAGGCGTAGCCGAAACAAAAAGCATCTGATTTATTTTTTCCTCAAATTCAGTAAATTTGAGAGGCCTGTTGTCAAGCGCCGAAGGCAGCCTGAACCCAAACTCGACAAGCGTCGTTTTCCTTGATTTGTCGCCTTCATACATCCCCCTTATCTGAGGAACAGAAACATGCGATTCATCCGCAATTATAAGAAAATCATCCGGAAAGAAATCGATCAGGGTATTCGGCGTACTTCCAGCTTCGCGCAACGACAGATGCCTGGAATAATTTTCAATACCTGAACAAAATCCAATTTCCCGCATCATTTCAATATCGTAGTTTGTCCTTTGTTCAAGTCTTTGCGCTTCAAGAAGCTTGTCCTGGCTTCTGAGTTCTTTAAGCCTTTGGGCAAGTTCTTCCTCTATTCTTTTAATTGCAATTTCCATTTTATCGGGAGGAGTAATATAATGCGACGCCGGAAAAATGCTGATATGGTTCCTTACGCCCAAAATTTCCCCCGTAACAACGTCAATTTCAGTTATCCTGTCGATTTCATCGCCGAAAAATTCTACGCGTATTGCGCTTTCACTGCTTGTCACGGGAAAAATTTCAAGCACATCGCCCCGTACCCTGAAAGTTCCGCGCTGAAAATCCATATCGTTTCTGTCATACTGTATCTCAATTAAACGGCGCATAACATCGTCGCGGTCTTTTTCCATGCCGGGCCTTAATGAAATCATCATTTTCTTATAATCGTCAGGATCTCCCAATCCGTAAATGCATGATACGCTTGCTACAATTAAAACGTCCCGGCGTTCAATCAATGCCGATGTTGCCGAATACCTCAGCTTATCAATTTCATCATTAATTGAGGAATCTTTTTCAATATAAGTATCCGTACTCGGTACATATGCCTCTGGCTGATAGTAGTCATAGTAGCTGACAAAGTATTCCACCGCATTATTCGGAAAAAATTCTTTAAATTCGCTGTAAAGCTGAGCGGCCAAAGTTTTATTATGCGCAATAACAAGCGTCGGTTTTTGCAGTTTTTCTATAATATTAGCCATTGTAAATGTTTTTCCACTGCCTGTTACGCCCACAAGCGTTTGGAATTTTTTCCCGTCCAAAAAACCTTCTGCAAGTTTTTCTATAGCCTGCGGCTGATCTCCGGTCGGTTTATATTTTGAAACAACTTTAAATTCAGGCATACTGCACCTCCAAACAGAACTGTTGTTCTATTATATCATATAATTCTGCATTTTTATATAAAAACATTCCCATTTTAATGAAAAATTCATTTTTTGTTCGAGCGGCTTAACTTAATAATGAAATAATATACTTAATGCCATATTTTGTCATAATATAAGATATCAATATAAACTATGCCACTTTTAAACGCAAAAGACAATAGCTAAATTAAAATTGCCTTAACTAAGTTAAAAACTGATTTTTAAATAAATTATGTAAAAATATTATAAAAGCGGCCATGTAATTATTGGCCGCTTTGTCTGCAATTAGTAAGCTCTATTTATTTTCTCCACATTCATAAGGTGCTAATTCCAAGCGGATAAAAAATCCTTTGTCATGTTCGCATACAGGGCATTTTGTAGGAACTTCTTTTCCTTTATAAATATAACCGCAATTTAAACACATCCATGCACATTCAACATCTGAAACAAAAAGCTTATTCTGTTCCAAGAGATCCGCAAACTTACCAAATCTGTCCCCATGCACTTTTTCTATTTCGGCAATTTTATGGAATGAACTTGCAATTTTCGGAAACCCTTCTTCAAGAGCCTTATCTCCAAAACTCTTATAAACATCGTCATATTCTTCATACTCATTATGCTGTGCATATCTCAGGATTTGAATAATCGAATCAGATATATCAACAGGATATCCGCCGTCAATTTGGATCGTTTCCCCGGCCATTTCTTTTAAATGGTTATAAAAAATCTCCGCATGTTCTTTTTCCTGATTTGCCGTAAATGTAAAAATAGCCTCAATAACATGAAGGTTCTGTGATTTAGCCTGCGACGCGCCGAATGTATAACGATTTCTTGCCTGGCTTTCACCTGCAAAAGCTTTCATTAAGTTAGTCTTTGTTTCACTCATTTTAAAATCAACTGCCATAAATTATACCTCCTGAAAATATTTATCAGTAATATTATGTACCTTAAAAATATTTTTAATACGGGTCATAATTAAAACAGCCGATAAATATAATAAATAAAAAGCACATAGGATTTTAACCCATGTGCCGTAATATTTAAACTTATTATCTTAACACCCTTCTTGCAGTAACATATTTAGTGTTATAGTAAGGCTCTGAAAGGCTGTTTATTGTAACGCCCCACTGTTTTCCGCTTGAAGAATGTATTATATTTCCATCGCCCATATAGATTCCGACATGCGAAATGTATCCTTGGTTTGTAGCGTTTGTTGTATCAAAAAATACAAGATCTCCTGCCTGAAGGTTGGCCCTGTCAACATAAACGCCGTTTGAAGCCATAGAAGCCGAGCTTCTGTTAAGGCTTATCCCAAAATTTTTCATAACGGCGTAAACAAATCCCGAGCAGTCAACGCCTGAATTAAGGTTCGTTCCAGCCCATGAATACGGCGTGCCGAGGAACTGTTTTGCATATGCTACAATCGAATCGCCCTTTGACGACGCGCTTCTTGAAGGTTTTTCTCCTGTACGCACCGCAACAAATTCGCTGCTTACATATCCTGTTTGTCCCGCATCTGTTTTAACTTTTACCCAATCTCCATTAACCTCTAAAACATCAAGCACTTCATCTAAAGAAAGCGTCGTAATAATCCCGCCGTCCGTTGAGGCAGAATCTCTAAGCCTCAAAGATGAGCCTGTAACAATAGCGTAAGTCTGAGAAGCGATTTCTTCTCCGCCTGAAAAAGTCGGAACTTCACTTAATAATTCTCCTGTAACATACGATTTGCTTACATACGCCGTATCGCCGTTTCCTCTTCTGATCTGATACCAGCTTCCGTCTTGTGCCGTTACCGTTACGGTATCGCCCTTATTAACTTTAGCAACGGTATCTGAAGATGTCGAAGCTTTGCTTCTTACATTAACGTCGTTGTCATTAACCTGCCCTTGGGCTTCCGTAATGTTAACAAATTCAGAAGAAACGTAAGCGCCGTTTACATTATCGAATGAAATTTTATACCAGTCTCCGTCTTTTGCAAGTATTTCAATATTATCGCCGTTATTCAAAACATCAATTTTTTCTGAAGATGTACTTTTATCTGATCTGACATTTATATCGCTTCCTTTAATAGTTCCTTTAACCGCGGCAAATGCGTTAAATGAAAATCCGAGTGTTAAAACCGAACCAATAATTAAAGATGCGCTTATTTTATGTAATATCATAATTACCCCCATTAATAATTGTTACGTTTTTGTTACGAGTTAATTATAAGTATGTTTACCATAAATGTCAACTAAAATTTAAAAATAAGCTAAAAAAAAGAGCTTTTTTATGAATTTTTAACAAATTAAATTACTTTTTTCTTACAAATAAGCTTTTTTATTGTAATCTACTTGTAATATATTTAATTTATTAAAAATATGTTACGTTTTATTTTATAATTATATTACGCATTTCTTAACTCAAGTTTACATCATTAAACATATTTCGCCGGAAACTTCTTTTTAAAAAAATGTCAGAACCCACATTTAAACTGAAACTGATTTTTTCAAATAAAAATGGCCTTTTCAGGCCATTTATTTTATTTCCTTATATATTTCGTTTAACGCTGTATGGTTTTTTTCCGCAAGTTCTTTTGCGCTTTCAAATTCAGGATATATTTTTTCACCTATAGGGCTTAAAACAGATTTAACTTTTAATTTCCCGTATTTTGTTTCTATTTCTTTGATTTCCCTTTTCAAACATACCCTTTCTTCTTTTCTTTTTCTGAGGCCGATAGAAGTCGTTTCGGAAAAAATAATATTTTCCGCTTCTTCCGTCATATCGTCCGTACAAAGTACGGTAAGCTTATACGCCGGACGGTTTTTCTTCATATATATAGGCGTATAAAAAACATCCCTCGCGCCTGCCTTAAAAAGTCTGTCCATTACATATCCGAGCGTTTCACCCGTACAGTCGTCGATGTTTGTTTCAAGCACGTTTATAACGTCTCTTGTTTTAAAATCCATTATCCTTCATGCCTTTCGCCAAGCATAACTCTTAAAACGTTTGGTATTTTAATATTCTTTTTCCCCGCCCCATATCCGGTTTTTAATGTGTTCATTACAGGAGCAGGACCGTATGACTCTGCAAGTTCGGCAATTATAGCCGCACCTGTAGGCGTTACAAGCTCGGTATCAATATCAATCTGTCTGCTTACTACATTTGAAGAAGAGAAAATCTCGGCCGTTGCCGGAACAGGCACGGGAATCTGTCCATGCTGGCACTCTATAAATCCATATCCGTCGTTAACAACAGACGCATATATTTCATCGGGATTAATCATATCAATTAAAATTGCCGTTCCGATTATATCGACAATAGAATCCAACGCCCCGACTTCATGGAAATGGACTTCCTCAAGGCTTTTGCCGTGTACCTTCGCTTCAGCCTCCGCAACCCTCATAAATATTTTCTTTGCCAGCTCTTTTGCTTTATCGCTTATTGAGCTTTCATCTATAATTTTATTAACGTCAAAAAGATTTCTATGTACATGGCCATGATGGTGATCGTGGTCATGATTATGCTTATGCTCATGCCCGCACCATTCCTCATGATGATGAATCGCTTCGTGTCCGTCCTCATGGCTGTGGCAATGTTTATGTCCATGCTCGTGGCCATGGCAATGCTCGTGGGCATGTCCGTGATCGTGGTGGTGATGCCCTCCTTCATCGCCTTCAATCACTACGTCAACGTCAACAGCCCCAATGCCGTTTTTCTCAGCCCTGCCAAGTTCAATTTTAAATCCGTCAACATTTATCTTTTTAATTTCCTCGAGAAACGCTTCTTTATCAATTCCTAAATCAAGAAGCGCACCTAAAGTCATATCTCCGCTTATTCCAGCGAAACAATCGAAATATAAAATTTTTCCCATTATTTTCTTGCCCCCAATTTATTAATGCTGTTAGCCGTATATCCCGCCCCGAAACCATTATCGATATTCACAACAACAACGCCGTTTGCACAGCTGTTAAGCATGCATAAAAGCGAAGAAAGGCCGTTAAAATTTGCGCCGTATCCGACCGACGTCGGCACCGCTATAACAGGCTTATCGGTAAGCCCTCCTATAACGCTTGCCAAAGCGCCCTCCATTCCAGCAACCGCAATTATAACATCCGCTTCAGCTATTTTATCCAATTTTGCTAAAAGTCTGTGAAGGCCGGCAACTCCCACATCATAAACCCTTTCAACATTATTTCCGAGATACTCTGCCGTAAGCGCGGCTTCTTCCGCAACCGGTATGTCGCTTGTGCCTCCAGTGGCTACAAGTATTTTCCCTCCGGTCTTTTCAACCGGTTCGCGTTCGATAAGTATAATCCTTGCATCTTTGTGGTAAACCGCATCAGGGCAAATTTCCTTCACGCCCAAATACATTTCCTCCGTCGCCCTTGTTCCGAGTATATTTTTTGTGCCGGCTCTGAGCATATTCTCAACTATGCCTTTAATCTGTTCAATAGTTTTGCCCGCGCAATAAATAACTTCAGGGCATCCGTTTCTTAAAGCGCGCTGATGATCTATAACGGCATATCCCAAATCTTCAAATGGTTTAAATTTTAAATGCTTTTCAGCTTCTTCAACGGAAATCTTCCCTTCTTTCAAACTATTCAGCACAGTCCTTACATCCAATTTATTAACCGCCCCTTTCAATCCATGCTTCCGCTTCTGAACCCTTCCAAGTCCAAAGTTATGTATTTAAATCCTATATCCTTGATTTTCTTAATCAATACGGCGTCTTTCATAAACGCCTCAAAATACTCCCGCGGCATTTCAATCCTCGCAATGTCGCCGTGAAGCCTGACCCTTCCGCTTTTAATGCCCGCGTCATCAATAAGCTTTTCAGCCCTTTCAACCATAGAAAAGTTTTCCGCCGTCAGTAAAGTGTCGTATGGGAAACGCGTTGCCAAGCACGAGTTTGACGCTTTATCCCAGGTTTCAAGCCCCATTCTAAAAGCCTCTTCGCGTATATCTTTTTTTGTGAATCCTGCCTGATAAAGCGGGCTGACAATTCCAAGCTCTTCGGCCGCCGCCGCTCCGGGCCTGTAAACGCCTGCGTCGTCTAAATTTTTTCCGTCGGCAACAACACTGAAACCGAGCTCTTCCGCTTTTTTCAGCACGCCGCCCATTATATTTTTTTTGCAGTGATAACAGCGGTCTTTCCTATTATGTTTAAACTCTTCTGTTTTAAACACGTCGGCTTCAACTGTATAATACATCACTCCCGCTTTTTTTGCAAGACGAACGGCATCGTCAAAATCCTTTGAAGCAAGTTGGGCCCCGTTCGCTATAATTGCAATAACATTATCCCCAAGCGCTTTCACGGCGGCATTAAGGAGAAAATCGGAATCTGTCCCCCCGGAATATGCAATGCAAATTTTTTTATATCCATTTAAAATATCTTCAAGATTTTTCATTTTTCCCATATAATTACCCCCATATTGAAAGCTCGTTTAATTCATACTATTTTACTATTATATACTTCATTTTTCAACTTTATTTGCCCATATTAATATAATTATTCGGAACTTTTCCTGCCTTTACCGTATCTATTAAAACAATTTTCCTTGTTGTTTCAACAGTGCCGCTTCCCAATGGGTTAACTGTCTTAATATCAAGCTTTACGGAAATATAAACCCTGAAATTAACTTGGTTTATACCTGCCGTCAGAAATTCGGTTTCATAATCTACATCGGCTTTGCCCATCTGTTTTATGTAAAAACCAATTTCGGGACCTGTATTGGCAAAATAGTCAATGCCTAAGGCGGAGCCTAGAGGTATATATACTTTCCTTTTTTCCATTTCCGCCATTTCATTATTAATACTTTCGCTTACGTCTGCACATAATTCATTTATAAGCACTGTGTTTGCCGAAAACGACTCCCCATTATCGCTGAAAAAATCGCCTGTATTAAGTTCTCTGCCCTCTATGCTCCCGCTTACGCATCTGTCAATCACCCCCGCCGCAATTTGCTTCGCTTCAACCATACTTATTTCAATTACGGCAGGCATAATCTTCCGTTCGGCAGCCAAAAATATATTAATCAGAACAAATACCGCCGCAGCGGTTTTAAATAAAAAAATACGCTTTTTTCTGCTGCTTACATAATGCTTTTTTAAATATGCTTCCATATCGCACCCCCATTAAACATACTATGTTTGTGCAGGCCGTTTTCTGCATTGTAATAGTTTTTTAATAAATCCTTATGCAAATATTACCTAATATTTAATAAATATACTTTAACATCTCTTTTTTTTCTGCTATAATTGCTAAATGATGAAAGGAGGCATATAATGGATTATTCTCAAAAAGCCAATCAGCATAAGACAAATAACAGCCGCAAAAAACGCAGAAAAAGGAAAAATACGGTTTTTACCCTTATAATGCGAGTTATAGTTGTTATTGTCATTGTAGGAGGGTTTGCACTAGGCGGAGCCTTCCTTGGCGCGTACATGGGCATCATCGAAACAGCCCCTATACTTAACGCTGACGATGTAATCCCGGAAAGCTACACATCCATAATATATGACGAAAACGGAAACGAAATAGACAGGCTCCATGGTAAAGAAAACAGGGTTTATGTGAAACTATCGTCAATCCCTTTATACCTTCAGGAAGCCGTGATTTCAATTGAAGACGAAAGGTTTTACGAACACAACGGCATTGATATTAAAGGTATGTTCAGGGCGCTTTTTGTCAACATAAAGAATATGGAAGCTACCCAGGGCGCAAGTACGATAACGCAGCAGCTTATTAAAAACGAAGTTTTAGATTCGGAAAAACGTTTAAAAAGAAAGTTGCAGGAACAATATCTTGCCGTAAATTTTGAAAAAGACCTGGAAAAAGCTCTTGGCAGCAAAAAAAAGGCCAAAGACTATATACTTGAGCTCTATTTGAACACAATCGCTTTAAACCACGGCCTTAACGGCGTTCAGGCGGCAGCTGAATTTTATTTCGGAAAAGACGTAAGCGAACTTACACTTGCCGAATGTGCAAGCATTGCAGGCATAACCAAAAACCCTTCAAGATACAGCCCTATTTCCAATCCGGAACAAAATAAGGAACGTCAGACGCTTGTACTTAACAAAATGAAAGAACTCGGCTATATAACCCAAAGCGAATACGATCAGGCAATGGCCGAAGACATTTATTCTAAATTAGTAGGTTCAAAAAAGACAAATGAAAACACAAACGCACTGCACAATTATTTTGTAGACAGCGCTATAGTTGAACTTGCCGACCAACTTGCCGAAGTTAAAAAAATAACGACGCAGCAGGCATATGACATGATTTACAGCGGCGGTCTGCAAATATATCTGACAATAAATACAAATATGCAGAATATCATGGAGGAATCATTTAAAAAGGACGAGCTTTTTATTCCTTCCGGAACAAGCTACAACGTAACCTACAATATATCCGTTATGGATAAGGCCACAGAAAAGCAGAGCCATTATTCAAGGGAAACAACCGTTTCAAGCCAAGAAGAAATTGACGCGTTTGTAGAATCCGTAAAAAGCGAAATATTAAACGACAGCAACGAACTTGTAGCCGATAATGTTTTACAGTCTAAATCATTACAAGCCGCAATGGTCGTTATGGATTACCATAACGGTCAGGTTAAAGCTATCGTAGGAGGACGTGAAAAAACAGGAGACCTTGTGTTTAACCGCGCAACACAGGCTTTAAGGCAGCCTGGCTCATGCTTTAAGGTTCTTGCCGCATACGCCCCCGCTATAGATCTCGGCCTTGTTATGCCGGGCACCCTCATACGCGACGAAGAATACACTTATAACGGCTGGTCGCCTAAAAACTGGTATTCAGGTTACCGCGGGCTTTGCAGCGTTCGGGAAGGAATTAAAGATTCTCTTAATATACTTGCCGCCAAAACCATAGTTATGGTTGGAGTTGATACAGCTTATGACTACCTCGTTAATTTTGGATTTACAACGCTTGAACCAGGGCGCGAAATTAACGGCCAGCTGTATACTGATAAATCTCCGGCAATAAGTCTCGGCGGCGTTACGGACGGCGTTACCGTTCTGGAACTTACAGGGGCTTACAGCGCAATCGCCAACGGCGGCGTGTATAATAAGCCTATATTTTACACAAAAGTGCTTGACCACGACGGAAATGTTATAATCGACAACACTACTCCCGAAAGTCATCGTGTAATTAAAGAAACAACCGCCTATCTCCTCACGGATATGATGGAGGACGTTGTTTCAGGCGGCGGAACAGGCGGCCTTGCAAGATTTTCACAAGTGCGTATGCCTATAGCAGGCAAAACAGGTACGACAAATGACGACAAGGATCTCATGTTTGCCGGGTATACCCCTTACTACTGCGCCGGTATATGGATGGGATATGATAATCCAGCAAGAATGAAATATGATAAAAGTTATCATTTACTCCTATGGCGCGATGTAATGGAACAGATACACGCTGGGCTTGAAAACAAAAGTTTTGTGCAGCCAAACGGCATAGTCACCATGAATATGTGTTCCGTTTCAGGCGGTACGCCGAACAGTCTTTGCAGCAACGATTATTTTGGAAACCCCGTTACAACCGATATTTGCGCTTCTGATTTTGCAAATTCAGCCGCGGCATGCACCGTACATCAAGAAGTAAGAATTTGTAAGGACAGCTTAAAGCCGCCCGGCGATAACTGCCCTGAAGAAAGCATCGAAACTATTGTGTTGGCCGTAGATTCTGACGGTAATGTTATGAACAACCCCGAAGAAGGAGGAATTGATTTAAGCACAAAATGCGACCTTGAACACACCGGCTCTGAGGAAAATCCAGACGGCTCCGGAAACACGGACGGAACAGATACGGAGGCTCCTGATTGGCTGTTCCCTCCCGACGGAAACGGAAATCATAACAATAACGGAAACAGTAGTTCGGAAAACGGAAACTCTTCAAGCAACGATTCAAATAACAGCAGTGGCAGCAGCTCTGAAAATACGCCGCCTTCAAACGGCAACGACAGCCATGACCCGCTCCCTGAAGAAAATGCAGGCCTTCCCGGGCTAAGCGGCCTTCCCGGCGTTGAAGAGTAGTAATACAATATATATGAAATTACAGCCTGTAATTTTAAGGCATGGGAAACAAATTATTTTTCCCATGCCTTTATATTTTGTAAATTTTTAGGCATAGACCTTATATAAATATATCGCCCATTTAAATCAACCTAAAATCATTTCACTTGTCGGGGATTCCGTTTTCCCATATGCCGCTTTAAGATTTAACCAGATAATAATATCTATTAAGAATCCGGATGCTTAAAAACACAGTTTATTTCCATAATTTTAAATATAAGTCTGTCTTTCGGTAAAATCGTTTTCCTGTGAAAAAACATAATTCGGCAATAGTCTAATTCAGTTGTTTTTTATTTCCTAAATGTCTTTATCAATTAATAATAAAATCATATCAACATATATCAAAAAAATTATCAATCATGTTCTATTGCCGCCAATATTTAAATTTTTCCAAATCGGGTTTCGTAAATGTACGTCATAAGCCTTAGAAACACATATTTTCTTCATGCGCTGAAACCTATAAAATACGTAATACTGATTATTTAATTTCAATTTGTAATAAGTTATTTTTTATGGTAAAATATGTATATATTACATAAGAAAGAGGGTATTAATATGGATAAAAGAGCATTGGATTTTATTGTTGAAAAGTCACATGAATTAATAAACTCGCCTACATGCTGCAAAGAAGCTAAATACGCCGCCCAATCTTGGCTTGATTCATTGGGAACAGCCAACGAAGCCGCTGAAACAAGAAAATTCATAGAGGAACTGGAAGCAGATATTATGCCGATTGACAATTTAATCGGTTTTGCCGGCTCCGAAGAAGGCAGTAAATATTTTGGAACCGAAACAGCTGAAAACATTGTTATACATGCAAAACAAATAAAATCTAACGGCGCGGTGTACTGCGACTGCCCTGCATGTGCGGCTGCCGAAGCAATACTTTCCAAAAAGAATATTATTCTTTAACAATTAATTTTAATAATAAAATAGCGAATGTCGCCTAAAAATATATGTTTAAGCGACATTCGCGACAATCTTATATATAAAATAAACGGTCAAAGTTTTTAATTACGATATTTTGTCACTATATTTTACTAAATTATACCATAATTAATATTTTTGAAAATGATTTACTGCTCTAAACAGTTCGCAAAAGTATTCCGTTTACTATTTTTATAAAGTTAAAACTCAACGATCGCCGTTTGTGCCAATTACTTTTGTAATAATATTCCTCTTTGGGTGGTCTTTAGCTTCTTCTTTAGTCATCCTGCCGTGTCTTACCATTTCCATAACATACGACAGGTTACCAAAACATTTAGAAAGTCTTTTCGTAAACTATTACTCCGCCTTTACCATTCTGTAACCAACGCCGATATGAGTTTGAATATACTGAGGCGAATTCTCACCCTTTTCAATTTTTTTACGCAAGGTTGCCATAAATACCCTAAGTGAGGCAACGTCGTTTTCCCAACTGCTTCCCCAAATATTCTGCGTAATAAACGTATGTGTCAATACTTTTCCGATGTTCCTTGAAAGAAGGCATAACAGCTTATATTCAATAGGAGTTAAATGCAGTTCCTCACTTCCGAGGTATGCGCATCCGGCGGCATAATCAATACGCAGATCCCCATTTATAAATGTTGACGCCTCGGCTACAGACTCGTCTTTCATAATTAAAAGCCGTCTTTGAGTAACGCGAAGCCTCGCCAGTAATTCTTCAACAGAAAATGGTTTTGTCAAGTAATCATCCGCCCCTGCATCCAAAGCTTCAATTTTGTCAGTATCTTCACTTCTTGCACTTATAACAATTATGGGCATATTAGACCATGTCCGTATTTTTCCTATTACACTTACACCGTCCGTATCAGGCAGGCCTAAATCAAGCAAAACAATATCAGGATTATGCGAAGAAGCTTCTAAAATAGCCGTTTCTCCATTTACCGCTGTTAAATATCTATATCCGTGAGCCTTTAAAGTTGTTGTAATCAAATTCTTCACCGACGTATCGTCCTCAACAACTAAAATTAACGGTTTATTCATATAATGTTTCCCCCTAAATCATTGATGTAAAAGCAAAGTTTTCCATAAACTGCTTTTTTCCGTTATTGATATGAATTTACTATGATTTCAGGCACAAATATTACCGACCGATTTTTTAACTCTTCCGGCAACATATATAATATCACGTCATTACTGTATACCTTAAAACATTTTAAACTCATATGTTCAACTACGTTACTGTTTCTAAATTATTTTCAATAATTTATCCATGTATAAAAATTTCTCCTTATAATCCAAACTCCTTTTTATCATATTAAAAAAATGATAAAGTAAGAAAAAGTATTTTTCAAATAACATTAAGATTGTATAAAGATTATACCCCATTTTATAAAAATAAGCCATTATGTATTAAAACTCAACTAAAATAGAAAAGCATAGAATAATTTCTATGCCTTAAATGTATATTTTCAAATCTAATAATATTAAACAATGCTAAATTAATCCAATATTATATTTTTTGTTCTAATCTGCTTCCGCAGACAAATTATTTGATACAATTCAAATTCTAACAATCGGAACATTCATTCTCACATAATATATAAATATATTGTTTTCGTCACGTATGTATGTTATTTTACATTTGCTATTGCCATTCATTGTAAATATAGTATCTGCAATTTTATACAATAAATATCGATAAATTCAATTGTGTCTAACATAACATTTTAAATATATTTCCATTCTATATAAATTTAACTGCAATCCAGATCCCTATAAAACTGATTGTTCCAATACAGCATATAATTTTCAGTAAATTTTTATATTTTTTTGAAAAATACTCCTGATAAAAAATCACTTCATATAAAAATAAAAGCTGTAATATAGTCGGAACCGGTGAAAATCCCAATGTGAAATAAAAGGAAAGAAACGCCGGTATAAAATCCATAGAAAAAATTAAGAAAACATATCTGATGAAAATAACGATAATATACAGCTCAAAAATAAAGAAAAAAAGATTGATAAATTTTAATTTTTCTTCCCGTTCTGCCATTTTGTCACCCTCAAAAGATGTTTGCTATATAAAAAATGTAACCTAAAACCATAAAACATACCGTACCCAAAAAACATATTTTCCTCATCTTCTTTCGGTAACCTTCAGAAAAATACTGCTGAAGGCATATTGTTTCTATAAGAAATAATATCTGCGCAATTAATACAATAATCTGTGAGAATCTATTAAAAAAAATCACCCCAAAATTATCAATATAAAAATTAGAATTAACAACAAAAAACGAGTAAACAAATGCAAAGGGATAGTATATCTGCAAAAAAAAGAAAACATAATTTATATATTTTAAAATGTGTACTATTTTTTTATGTTCTTTATCAACCATTATTTATTTCCCCGAATATTCTTTACTTTTTCCTTTTATTTCTTCTTCATTTCATCAAATATAGTATGTAATATCATCTCTTTTTCTATGATTTATATAAGATGATTATACCTTCAGTATAAAAGGATATATACGCTCCATACGGTAAACTTTTCTGCTCTTCGGCGTTGCAAATACTTGCCTGTTAACTCTCGAATTTTCATTCGGAAAACGCTGCGCGCCGCGATCCTCACGCGGTTCACACCATTACCTCTTAGTAAACCGACACATTTGCGCCTTGAATAACAAAAAAATTCCCCCATGGGGACTATTGCGCCGCTAATGCCCGTTAAAACCATGTATGTCCCTGTAAACTAAAGCTATTAACCTTCTTGTCTCATTTCTAAAAAATATTTTAAATTGCATCTTAAAAATGCATAATTTTTCTGCCAGAATTTGTTTCTCTTTAATAACCTTTAAGAAATTCCAAAAATTTTAATAACAAGCGATTTATTTCAAATGAAAATTAAAAAGGCAATGAAATTTTTTCTATCTCACTGCCTTAAAAACATTTATTGTTTGTTCTATGCGTCCATCAAAACACCATTTTTACGGGTCAAGAAACAGATATTTTCAATCTTTAAAATGACATATTTTTGACCCTCGAACCACAATATATTGCAGTTTAATCCTCATTTTTTGTGTTGTCGCCACAATACGTCATCAGAGTCACCGTTTCCACATGCGTAGAATGACAAAATTGATCAAATGGCTGTACATCACCTAAAGCATACCCATTTTGCACAAGAAATTTCAGATCCCTTGCAAAAGTTGAAGGTTCACATGATATATATACAACCTTTTGCGGCGCCATTTCAACAATAGTGTTAAGCACTTCCTTGTCGCATCCTTTTCTCGGAGGATCAACAACAAGCACATCAGGTTTAAATCCTACTCTATGCAGCTCAGGTGTAATATCCTCTGCGGAGCCAACCAAAAATTCGGCATTTTCAATGCCATTCATTTTTGCATTATTCTTTGCATCCGCAATGGCTTCCGGTATAATTTCAATTCCTACAACTTTTTTAGCATGTTTAGCCATAAACAGCGAAATTGTACCTATGCCGCAATATATGTCCAGCACGTTTTCATTTCCTGTAAGGCCTGCCAGCTGCACAGCTTTCTCATATATGGCCTTTGTCTGAACAGGATTAACCTGAAAAAAGCTCAAAGGCGATATGTTGAATTTAACTCCGCCTATATAGTCCGTTATATAACTTTGTCCCCAAACTGTTTTTGTATTCTTTCCAAGTATAACATTTGTCTTTTCCCTATTTATATTAAGTACAATACTTTTCATTCCTTCAACCGCTATAAGCTTTTTAACAAGTTTATCTATTTGAGGAACTTCTACACCGTTTATAACAAGGCAAACCATAATTTCTCCGGTAGTAAATCCTACCCTAGTTAAAATATGTCGTATAATACCTTTATGGCTTTTTTCATCATATACAGATATATTATATTTGTTTATAAAATCCCTGACAATTTTTATAATTACATCGTTTATATTATGTTGTATATAACACTTTTCACAATTTATTACATTATGGCTGCGTTTTGAATAAAATCCAATCTTAACGCCGTCTTTTCCTTCTGAAACCGGAAACTGCGCCTTATTCCTATAATTATACGGATTATCCATTCCAACTGTCGGAAGCACATTTATTTCTTTGAACCCGCCTATACGTTCAAGCGTATCCCTAACACGCTTTGTTTTAAACTCAAGCTGCGCTTTGTAATCTATATGCTGAAGCGAACACCCCCCGCATTTCCCCGCCGCCGAACAAACAGGCTCTATCCTATTTGGCGAAGGCCGTAAAATTTCAGCAACTTTGCCGTATGCGAGGCTTTTATTCACCTTCAGTATTTTAGCTTTTATTTTCTCACCAACAACGGTTTCGGGAACAAATACTGCAAATCCTTCAAATTTCCCTATTCCCTGCCCGTCGCTTCCAATATCGTTTATATCGATTATATATTCCTTATTTTTCTCCACAGGAGGCTTGATTTTCATATTTTCCCCTTCCCAAAAAACTAACCGATGCTGTCATTTTATAGCCGTATGACATAGATAATGTCAATACTCAGAATTCCTTATATTCCTTTGCATTATCCTCTGATACCCAACCCAGTTGCCTTGAGTTGAATTTCCTTCAATAGCTTCTTCAATAGCCTTTGTTTTTGCGTCCATATTGTCTGCACAGTGAAGTATGAAAGCTTCTATTGTTTTCGGAAGTTCAGGGGAACCGAATTCATACTCGCCGTGATGCGCCAATATGCTGTGTTTTATGAGGCTTTCAAGCGTTTTGGGAAAGTCTTCAATTTTTGAGGCCGCCTCATGTACCATTTCAGATCCCATTACAATATGTCCTAAAAGCTGTCCGTCGTCAGTATATTCATTCATTGGAAACTGCGAAAGTTCCTTAACTTTTGCAACATCGTGAAGCATAGCTGTTGCCACAAGCAAATCTCTGTTAACGTTTTTATATCTTCCAGCCATAAAATCACAGATTTGCGTAACTGAAAGCGTATGTTCAACTAAGCCGCCTAAATAGCTGTGGTGCATCGTCCTTGCAGCCGAATGGGTTTTAAAGCACTTTGAAACATATTCATCATTAATAAAAATCTCTTGAAGCAGTTTTTTTATATACTTGTCATTTATGCTGTCTATGTATCCATAAAGTTCTTTAAGCATCTCATCTATATTTTTTTCCGTGCTTGGAATATAGTCCATCGGATTATATTCACCCTCGTCGCTTTTTCGTATCCTCCTTATATTCAACTGCGGTTCGTTGTTGTATATAAGCACCGTACCGTCAATTTTGATAAAATCATTTTCATCAAAGCTCTTTATATCGTTGTTTAAATCCCATACCTTTGCATCAATTGTTCCTGTCTTATCCTGAAGCTTAAGCGAATAATAACTTTTTCCAGCCCTAGACTTCAATGTCTGCTTTGACTTGCAGAGATAATGCTCTACTAAGTTTTCCCCTTCACGCAACTCGTTTATATATCTCATTAATATCTACACCGCTTTCTAAATTATAAATAATTTATATTATACATTATTAAGCCTCTTTTAACAAGCCAAAGCTAAATCCGTAATGAATTAAAGCAGTCCTTGTAATCCTGTTTAAAAATAAAATACCGCATAATTGCAGTTTACAATTATGCGGTATTTTAATTAAAATCATTTTATTGTCGTTTAACGTCCTTTCATTATATATGGCGGCAATGTTGCCATACTCATATAAAGGATTAAATGAAAAACAATTTATTCTATTTATATATAAAGGCAATTTATACCTGTCAGTTATTTGCGGCAATATTATTTGCATCCATTATCTCTATATTAAGGGTCATAGGCGTTTCCCCGTTTCTAATAATGCCGACTTCCGCACTTGATCCGATCTCAAGCTCAGAAATTGCAGCAGTAAGCGATTCCATATCCATTGTGGATTTTCCGTTAACCGAAACAATTATATCATTCTCCTGAAGCCCAGCGTTTGCAGCTCCCGCTCCTTCAGTAACCTGAACAACGAGGACTCCTACCGGAAGCCTATACATGCTTGAAATATCTTCCGTTATATCCGTGCCCATAATGCCTATATACGGCCTTGGAGTCGTCCCCTCTTCCAAAAGCCTTTCGGCAACCTCAAGGGCCGTATTGCTTGGGATTGCATAACCCATTGCTTCGGCAACAGTCGTACTTGTTTTTGCCGTGTTAATACCTACTATTTCTCCGGAATAATTAACAAGCGCCCCGCCGCTGTTGCCTTTGTTAATTGCGGCGCTTGTCTGGATAACATTAAGGTTAATCCCTTCAATTTCAATATTTTTATTAAGTATGCTTATCATACCTCCCGTCGCGCTCTTTCCTTCTCCCAAAGCGTTGCCAATAGCTATTACGCTTTCGCCGACTTTAAGTTCGTCGGAATTTCCAAATTTAGCAACTGTTATTTCTTCAATGCCGGCCGATTTAAAATCCGACCTAAGGGCACAGAGCACAGCTATATCAGCCGTTGAATCTGTACCGACTATTGTTGCCGGGATTGTTTCAGCCCCTGTTACGGAAATACTTACTTGGTTTGCCCCTGAAACAACATGGTTATTTGTCAGTATATAAACGTTTTCGGCGTCGCTGTCAAATATAACCCCTGAACCGGAGCCGGAGCCTTCATATGGCACCATAAAGCCATAATAATTTGTTGTTCCATGTACTTCCGTATTTATATTAACAACGGCAGGCGAAACTGATTCTATAACATCAACAGCAGTCATAGCGCCGCCGCTGGAACTGCTAACCGCTTCGGCTTTTGCAATAGTTGTTCCCGTAGTATTTTGAACCTCCAATTCAGGCGTACTTTTCTGAGTGTTTCCGCCTCCAAACACGAGATTTTGCATAACAGAATATGAAGCTCCGATTCCAACCCCGCCAAACAGGCTTATAACAAGGCATGCAGCCAAAACTTTTTTAAAGCCCGTTCCTTTTTTATGCTTTACGCTTTCTTTATAATAAGTATCTTTTATAGGTTCATACGGCGCTCTTTTTCTTTCTTCGGCCGCTTCCGCCATGGATTCGGTTCTTTCCGTTTTGTCAAAATAACTTCTTTTAGTTTCGGCTTCTTTTTCTTTTATTTTATTGTACTCATCAAACGACACCTGATTCTCCATTACATGCTGTTCGTCTGTATTATCCAAAATATTATTCCCGCTGTTTGCAGTCCTTTCATCATCATACATAATAACTACCTCCTAATATTGCTTTCTTCTTATCTATGTATTGAATTATATTCCCAATTTTTGAACTTAATATGAACTTGCTGTAAATAATCGCTTAAAAGTTTTTATTTTATGTAAACATAATTTTAATTAAAATTCATAAAAAAGCTTTGAGACATATAAGCCTCAAAGCATAATACGTTTGTATCATTTTTAAACATTGCGCAGTCTTGCAAGTCTCTCCTTTATTTTAATTTCAATTCCATTAGACGAAGGCTCATAATATACGCGGCCTAAAAGTTCGTCGGGAAGATACTGCTGCTTTACATAATGTCCCTCGTATTCATGTACATATTTATATCCTTCGCCGTGCCCGAGTTCCTTTGCTCCGCTGTAATGCGGATCTCTTAAATGTGAAGGCACGCTTTTTATTTTAACATTCTTAACATCATCAAGAGCTCTATCAATACCTATATACGAGGCGTTGCTTTTAGGCGCGCACGCAATATATGTAACCGCTTGTGCAAGTATTATCCTGCCTTCCGGCATTCCTATAAAATTTACCGCTTCTGCCGCCGCAACTGCAACCTGAAGGGCATGTGGATCGGCATTTCCGACGTCCTCGCTGGCGCAAATAACAATCCTTCTTGCAATAAATCTCGGATCTTCACCGGCATATATCATTTTTGCAAGATAATACAAAGCGGCGTCAGGATCCGACCCACGCATACTTTTTATAAATGCCGAAATCGTATCATAATGATTATCGCCGTCTTTTTCATAATTTAAAGCACGCTTTTGTATACATTCCTGCGCAACTCCGATTGTTATATCAATTGTGCCGTCTTTTCCTTTTTCAGTTGTTAAAACTGCCAGTTCAACTGCGTTTAGCGCCGCTCTGGCATCTCCGTTTGATACGTCTGCAAGAAATTTTAACGCTTTATCTTCAATATTGACTTTAAAATATCCATATCCTCTTTCCCTATCTTTTAAAGCCCTTAAAATGAGTTTTTCTATATCGGCGGATTCAAGCTGCTTTAATTCAAAAACTATGCTGCGGCTTACTAAAGCTTTATTTACTTCAAAATACGGATTTTCGGTTGTAGCTCCTATTAACACTATAATTCCCTCTTCAACGTGTGGAAGAAGGGCGTCTTGCTGCGTTTTATTGAAACGGTGTATCTCGTCTATAAACAATATGGTTTTCTCGCCGTCAACAGACATCTTATCTTTGGCCTTTAAAACCACGTCTTTAATCTCCTTAATGCCGGAGGTTGTCGCATTAATCTGCAAAAACGGCCTTTTTGTCGTGTTTGCAATTATTTTTGCCAATGTTGTCTTACCGGTTCCCGGCGGGCCGTACAGTATAATAGAGCTAAGTTTGTCAGCTTTTATGGCTCTGTAAAGCAGTTTGCCCTTACCGACAACATGTTCCTGCCCGACAAATTCCTCAAGCGTTGACGGGCGCATTTTGGCAGCAAGAGGAGCGTCTTTTTTCATATTCTGCCGCATGCTGTATTCAAATAAATCCATAACAACCCAACCTTTCAAAAAAATCTGTTAACGGCGTAGGCGACTCCGTCGTTGTCATTAGACAATGTAATAAAATCAGAAACAGCTTTAACCTTTTCAACTGCATTTTCAACCGCAACACCCATGCCGACAAACTCCAGCATGTCTATATCGTTGTTTTCATCTCCGAATGCAACAACCTCATCGGGGCTTACCCCGAAATATTCGCATAATATCTTAACACCCCTTGCCTTTCCCATGCCGTTACGATTTATAAAAAGATATCCGTCCCAAATAAAGTCGCGTACTTCTATGCCGCCGATTCCGCTTTTTCTTATTATATCGGATATTTCATCCGCAAGCCTTTTTTCACATGCAAGCGTAACTTGGTATATCGGTTCTTTAATGCAGCACAGCTTTTCAGGATTTTTAAAATACCTTATTCCTCCCGCATAGCTTTTTATTCTGCCTGAAAACGTATGCTTATTAAAGAAATCATATTTTTCGGCATCCTTATCAGGTAAATGCTTATAATATTTAAATCCGTCCGAAACTTCGATAAACGTCTTATATTCTATCCCTAATTCAACAAGATACTTAACTTGTTCATAAGTTAAATTCATATTATAAACCGGGCTTTTTTTTACAGGATCGAAAAGAAGTATTCCGTCTATGCATACAAAAGGAGCTTTTATTCCCAGCGCGTTTGCAATAGGCAAAGTTTTCCTTATATTTCGTCCTGTACATAGTGTAAAAATTATCCCCTTTTCCTGAAGGCGCTTTATAGTTTTAATTGTATTTTCAGAAAGTTTGCCGTTACTGCCGATCAAAGTTCCGTCAATATCGGAAACAGCCATTTTGTACATGCAATCACCTAATTTTATGTAAAATTGTTTATTGATTATTATACCACATAAATCATTGTCAATCTATATATGCCGTTAAGCTTAGCTTTAGTTTACAAGACACACACTGTTTTAACGGGCGTTAGCGGCGCAATATCTATGTTAAATCCTTCCGCTGTTCCGGCGCTCATTTGCCTTGCTCTTACGCCGCTAACGCCCGCGCTCACAAGGGAAAATTTTTTGCAGTTAATGGCGCGGTTGATTCTACGGCAAGAGGATGCAGCACAAAAATGCGTAAAATTTCTCCTCTTGTGGCGCATATGCCCTTATAAACCGAAGCTAATTGTCGGTTATAAATATTTGTATTTATTGCCATAATAATATATAAATACACATGAAAGGATAATATTATGAGAATACCTAAACATATAGGAATAATCCCTGACGGAAACAGGAGATGGGCTCTTGAAAACGGGCTTGAAAAAAAAGACGGTTATAATAAAGGCCTTAATCCCGGATTGGAACTTTACAAAATTTGTAAAGATAAAGGTATTAAAGAAATGACATACTACGGCTTTACAGTTGATAATACAAAACGCCCTACAGAACAAAGGCTGGCTTTTACAAAAGCATGCGTTGACGCTGTTAAACTTCTTTCAGGTGAGGATGCAGAACTGCTTGTCCTCGGCAATACAAATTCAAAAATGTTTCCGGAAGAGCTAATCCCATATACAACTCGAAAAACTTTCGGTAAAGGAGGAATAAAAGTTAATTTCCTTGTAAACTACAGTTGGGAATGGGACACCGGATACGCCAAAGATAATTTAAAAGGGCCGTTGAAATCAAGCGATGTTTCAAGAGTGGATCTTGTTATTCGATGGGGCGGCAGAAAAAGGCTTTCCGGATTTCTTCCACTACAGTCAGTTTATTCCGATTTTTATTTTATAGACGAGTTTTGGCCCGATTTCAGTTCCAAACATATTGATGACGCCATAAATTGGTATAATAAACAGGAAATAACCCTTGGGGGTTGAAAAAAAGAGGTTTTGATATTCTCAAAACCCAATCATCCAATATGGATATCCAAAAATTCTAAGCCTAAATTTTCTATTATAATCTCAAAATATATCAAATTTTTATTTTTGCCTCCCGGCAGCTTCAGTTTACAAGACGGCGCGGGAACTTCCGTATATATTCCAATGGATAGCTTCGATTTACAATGGCGCACACGGTTTTAACTCTCCGGCCTCACAAGGCAAAAACTTTTTTCAGTTCAAGGCACAGCCGCTCCTGCGGCAAGCGTATGCAACGCCGAAATGCGGAAAATTTTCCTTGTGAGGCGTGTGTGCCCTTGTAAACCGAAGCTATATACTAATGAAACATTTAAAACTCCATAAACAATTGTCAGTATAAGGAGTATAACAAAAAAAGCCGCTCCCGTTTAATAAAGTCAGGGAGCAGCCCATTTTTCAGGCTTTTATAAATAAATGGTAAACTGTATAAATGCAAAAAAACTCAATAATAATTGAAACTATATAAATTCGGATACTTTATATTCGTCACGGCATCCCCATACGCATATAAAAAAGTATTCCTGTTATATAATGGCAACTGTTTTCAGGAGATATTTTTACTATTAAAACAATCTGCCGCTAAACGATAAACATGGCGTCCCCGAAGCTAAAAAACCTATATTTTTCTTCAACAGCAGTTTTATATGCTTCCATCACATGCTCTTTCCCCGCAAACGCCGAAACGAGCATAATAAGCGTTGACTCAGGCAAATGGAAATTAGTTATAAGGCAGTCTATGGCTTTAAATTTGTACCCCGGGTATATAAATATTTTTGTCCAACCGCTTTCAGCCCGGATTAATCCGCTTTCATCGGCAACCGACTCCAATGTCCTTGTTGATGTTGTTCCTACGGAAATAATCCTTCCCCCAGCTTTTTTTGCAGAATTTATAATATCTGCCTGCTCCTGCTCAACAACATAATATTCACTGTGCATTTCATGTTCCAAAACATCTTCCACCTTAACAGGCCTGAATGTACCAAGACCAACATGCAGCGTAACGCGGGCAATTTTAACTCCCATATTTTCTATTTCTTTTAAAAGCTCAGGAGTAAAATGCAGTCCGGCGGTCGGTGCAGCCGCCGAACCGTCGTGTTCGGCATAAACAGTCTGGTATCTTGCTTTATCTTTCAGTTTATGTGTAATATACGGCGGAAGAGGCATTTCTCCCAGTTCGTTAAGTACCGTTTCAAAAACGCCCTTATAACTGAACTTTACAATCCTGTTGCCGCCCTCTATAATGTCAATGACTTCTGCTTCCATCATCCCTTCGCCAAATACGATTTTATCTCCTATTTTAGCTTTTTTCCCGGGATAAACCAACACTTCCCATGTATCGATACCTTTTCTTACAAGCAAAAGCACTTCGATTCTGGCGCCTGTATTTTTCCGCCGGCCTATAAGCCTCGCCGGGAGCACTTTAGTATCGTTTATAACAAGGCAATCGCCCTTTTTCAAATATTGTGTTATACTTTTAAATACAGTATGTTTTATTTCTCCCGTTTGCCTGTCCATTACCATAAGCCTTGAAGAAGCTCTGTCATTTAAGGGCTCCTGCGCAATTAATTCTTCCGGGAGGAAATAGTTAAAATCGCTTGTCTTCATTTTAAATCCCCTATCAGTTGTTATTCTACAGTGATGCCTGTATAATAATATTTTAATATTTCGTCATACTTATATCCTATAGCCGCCATACCGTTTGCACCGTACTGGCTCATACCTACGCCATGCCCGTTGCCCTTTCCTTCAAATATAAATTTATCGTCGGCGGCAGTAAAAGTCTGTGTGTCATTAACCGTAATTTCAGATATGCCCTCTATTTCCGTTATGTCATTCCCTTTCCCGATAGCATGCACTCCAGAAACTTCTCGGCCTATGACAAGTTCGCTGTTTCCTCCCCCCATTATGTATGCATTGTCAAAGTCAATTTCACCCATATCCGAACTTGACTTTACATAAACGCTTTGAGAGCCTTTATTTTCAGCCGAACTGTCCGTATTTGGAGTACTTATTTCGCCACCGTCGTCTTTAATAACCGCACCGCCGCGCCCATTTACAGTGTACATACGGCTGGGAAGGCTTCCTTGAGAAGTCTGGCTGAAGATAGTCCTGGTTTCTTCTTTCTCAAGCTTTTTAGTTCCCTCTGTTCCCGTTATTGTCAGTTCTAATACGCGTCCGTATTGGGAAGTTTTAGTTATTTCAATATCAATAATATTTCCTATATTTATACCTTTCCCCGCAAGTATACTTTCCATTTCACTTGCAGTATATGTGCGTGTCCAAACCCCTACGCCAGTTTCATTTATTTCGGGAACCCCTTTTAAATACGGCAGATCGTTTACCCATACGTTAACTCCATCGTCAGTTGCTCCGCCGCTTGAAGCAAAAAATACAGCGTTAATAAGCTTGCCGTCATAATATGCCCCTTCTCCGCTCGTTTCATCGACAGCCCTGTTTGTCGTTTCTTTTTCCTGATCATATCCTAAATATGCCTGACAATGTACGTTGTCGCACACGTCATATCCTGATGAAGAATGACGTCCCATATATGAAGCCGTATATGTCCTTGCGGCAACCGCCTGCGCCTTAAGAGCTTCAATTTCCCATGAGGACGGCATTTCACTAGGTACAACGCCATAAAGATATTCGTCCATTGTTAAAACATTTACAGCCGTTATATTACCGCCGCCATACCTTCCAAACTCAATAACTCCTCTGTATTTTCTGGAGCCTATTGCAGTTGTATTGCCTTCAGACGCCGCAATCTGAGGGAATATGCCGTTAAACACTATCTTATCTTTTCCCCCGTCTTTTAAAACCATTACAGACGACGTGTCCGATATAACTTTGCCTCCAACGTCGCCGGCGGCGCGTTTTGCATCAGTCTCTCCGCATATATAAACGCCCCAAAGCTCTTCCCCTACGAAAGCGGGTACTGCCGCATATCCCCAAAGTTTTTCTATATCCGCACATGCGTCCAAAGCATCTTCATAACTTCCATAAAATTCGTTAACATCAATTATATTTCCTGACGGAACATTAACGCTGAAAGAGGACTCTGCCAAAAGTTCGGCCTCCGCGCTGAAATCTCCTTCATGCCCAATTCCTATCTTAATATTATTATTTCCAATCGGCACAGAAGAAACCTCTTTAAATCCATTTTCAATCCCAACTCTGACGTAATCAGGCATATCATAAGCCCTGCAAACGCCGGAATAAACAATCAAAAAAGCAAATATAAAAAATATCAGTCCTCTTTTTTTCAATTAAGCGTCCTCCCTGTAATATCAATGACTAATATTATATGTCAAAAACTTTCAAAAATCAATTTAAAATCCCGTTTGGCAGCATAAATAAAATACTGCCAAACGGGATTTTACAGAACTGTTGCCCAGAGACTTTTTCGCTGTTTAAACATTGCTTTTATTTTTGTATATCTAAAAATACATATATTTAATGAGGCAACATAATTTTTTCAAATTCACTATCCTCAAGAGGTTCGCTGAAATAAAATCCTTGTATAGAATCACAGCCAATATCTTTAATATTTTCATATTGCTTTTGTGTTTCAACGCCTTCACATATAATTTCAAGGTTCAGTTCCTTGGCCATATTTATAATATGCCTGAATATAGTTTTCCCACGGGCGCCGTCTTCAAAGTTAATAAGGAATTTCCTATCAAATTTTATTTCATCTGCAGGTATTTCCCTTAACATATCAAGAGATGAATAACCCGTTCCGAAATCATCGATCGAAATTAAAAACCCTTCATTTTTAAGCCTTGTTATAATGTTTATAACTTTCTCGCTGTTATCATATACAGACGTTTCCGTAAGCTCAAGCACTATAAGTTTCGGCGGAACGTTATATTTCCTGACAATATTTAAAATACGGTCAATGAGATCCCGGCGATGTAAATTAAGCCTCGAAATATTAACTGAAAGCCTAACCGGCATAATCCCTTCCGACAGCCACTTATTTATCCTGATACAAGCCTGTTCTAGCATTAAAAGGTCGAGTTCAAGCACACAGCCGCCGGCCTCCATTAAATGAACAAAAGAACCGGGCATTAAAATTCCATATTCGGGATGTTTCCATCTTGCAAGCACTTCAGCTCCGATAACTTCTTTTGTGTTCGCGTCATACTGCGGCTGGAAATACGGTATAAATTCCTTATGTTGTATTGCTCTTGACAATTCCGGCAGAAGCGATGTATTTAAATCTATGCTTATCCTTTCATTCTCGTCAAACCAATGCCATTTAATTCCAACAGAATCAGGCTGTTTTTCAATAACCATATTAGCTTTATAATTAATTTTCGCAAAATCACTGTTTTCGTCAAGGCAGAATGCAACGCCCACATACGAACAATGATAATTATAAACAATATTTCCGTCGTTTGCCGAAATACTGTAAAGCCTTTCAAAAAGCCCGTCTATACGTCCTGAAACCATATCCTTTGAACCTTTAAATAAAACCGCAAAACAATCTTCCGAAATTCTGGCCGCAATTTCCTTGCCTGAAACATAGTTTTTCAAAATATCGGCCACGTCCCTCAAAATCCTAACGCTTACATCATTTCCAAATATGCTGTGCGCCTTATCAAAATCCGGTATCCTAAAAAGCAGATATGACCAACCGCTTTTATCAATAATTTGTTTATATCTTCGCGAAATATATTCAAAATTAGCAAGGCCCGTAAGCCTGTCATATAACGCAATATTTTCCATAATTTTATTTTTGCTTTCTCTGCTTTTTAAAAGCGCGATAATCAGGATTGACGTAACCATAACGGAAATAATCGCAACCAATATTATTTCCGTAACCAACTCTGCTTTTCTTCCGTCTAAAATATTTGAATCAATTTGATTAACAATAAACCAGTCGTTTACTTCCAAAGGCAGATAGCTCACATAATAACTTTTATCATTTCCAGCCCTGTAATAAATTGAACCGCCCATTCCGGAATTGATGTCAGACTCCATACGGGAAAATTCCGGCTGATTCTCTTTAAAATCACCGGCTGTAAAATCCTTTTCCATATTAACGCCGAGTTCACGCCCTTCTTCCCGATCCCAAAATAATAATTCTCCTGAGCTTTTGATTATGTATATATTGCCTTCCCCACCCAAAACCGGAGTTTGAATTATTTTCTTATAATGTTCGACATCGCATTCAAGCGTAACCGTTCCGATTATAATATTTTCATCATATATCGGCGTCATAATCACAATTACGTCGTTTCCGTCAGGCTGTATAACAGATTTCCGTGCGTCGGAAATTATAGTTTCCCCGCCTATGGCTTTTCTGAATATTTCTTCAACCGCAACGTCCCCAAAAAATCCATCGCTTGAGTAGCTTTTCCCATCCAAAGAAGAAACAACAATACGCATCCCCTCTTCAAGCCAGTCCTGCTCCAAAACAAATGTTTTTGCCGAATCGCTTTCAGGACCTCCGACAGCGCTTATTGCATTGGCTGTTATATCCAAATTTTCAACATCTTTCTCAATCGTCTGCTTTACTGCAATGGCGCTTTGCTTTGTTGTTTCATTCAGGCCCGTAATAAGATTATACTCAACCAGGCCCGTCATATGGTACGCGCTTACTGCCGCAATAACTATAAGTCCGAAAAAACAAATAAAAAACAAGGCCATATATTTATAGAACCTTTTTTGCTTACCCATACTGCTCCCCACAATCCATTATTTTATAAAAAACCATATACAAGAAACCATCATTATCATACAATCTTATAAAATTCGGAAAGATTCATACGACGGCTTAAAACTTAATTAATGATCACGACAACCCTAACTCAATTTTGCCGTTTTCCATATACAGCTTCATACCCGGCAAAAAGCTGCTGCTGCACCATAAATTTCCAAACAACGTACAGAAAACATTAGCATAAACCGCTTTAAAAGATACAAATTTAAAATCGCACTCATCTTCAATATTTATAAAATAGCCAACTGTATTCGAAAGATTTTTTTCAGCAAAACGCATATTCTTCAGGGCATGGTTCAATATTTTCTGAACGGCTGAATTCCTTGCCGCATTTCCTGATATTCCGTTCATCCGAGTAAGTTCGTCAACGCGCCGCGACCATGCTTCATACTCATTCCTGTCTTTTTCAATCCTTATATTAAAAAGTTCAGGCGAAAGTATTTCAAGCCGTGTTTCAGTTCCCGAAGTATTTCCGAATTCGTTTGCTTTTATTTCCCTCGCCGCACATTTGCCGCCTATTATACGCCCTTTAGGGCCCAGCGCATATATACCTTTCTCACATAGTATGTCGCTTGAAAGCAAAACGTCCGTATAAACGCTGCCAAAAACTTCCGCTTTTACATTCTCTAAAAACGGGGCCCTTATGCTTCCTTTAGTTTTCAGAGAACTTTCCCCACCGCCTTTAATGCCAAGTCCGGCAACTATATTTTTACCGGCGGTTATACGGCAATTTTCGATTATCCTTCCAACAATGACATTTCCGGAAGCCCTGACAATGCAATCGGACAATATAGAATCCTTCACATAAATTGAACCGTCAAAATCTAAGTTTTCCGAAACTTCATCAACATACAGTATCGGTATAATCGATAATATCCCGTTGTTAAATTCTATTTCGCCGCTTATGCCAGCAAAAAGCTTTTCGCCGTCTTTGGACACTATAACGTTATCGCCCGCTTCAGCCCAGTTAATTCCCTGTCTGACAGGCATAAACTGCCTTCCGTAAACATCTATTCCCTCATGTTCTTTCCCGCTTTCATGCCTTGCGCACAGAAGCTGCCCTTCGCTGACAACATTTACAAAATCCGGAGCATTTATATCAACGCTGTAATCATTGTTTTTCGGTTTTATAGTCAGCATATTATCAAAATTCAGTTCCAGAGGATTATAATCGTCAGTAACTGCTTCTTTTCCATGTGCAATTAATATCGGCACATCAAAAACAGGGGTTTCGGCAAGCCTTTTCAGCTGGCGTTCATAAACCCCATAGTTGATTCCTTTTTTTTCTAACTCCTCTTTTATTAAAATCTCCAGACCTTCGCCTGAAATATTATAAAATTCCCTCGATAATTTAATCCATGCATCCATCCTGTCATCAGAAACGGATATTTCGATTAACTTATCGTCTGGAAGTTTTTTGTATTTCACAGGCTTATACATGCCGTTTTCTTCCAATTCGTCAAACCGGACGCTTTTAACAAGTTTTTTTATTTCATTATACTCATTTTCATCAGCCAAAAGGCCTTTTATATCAGGATCTGATAAAAAAGCGTCTAATACGCTGTTTTCATAAAAAGACTCATCGAACCCCCTCATCAATATCCTCCTCATAAAATTAAAACCAATAATTCAAATTATATTATTTTATAATATTTTGATGAAAAAACATTAGCTTTGTTTTACAAAAACACATGTATCACAAGGAAAATTTTCCGCGTTTCGGCATTGCAACGCTTACCGTAGGATCCGCCGCGCCTATGCGCATATGCCTTGAACATCAAAAAATTTTTCTTTGTGAGGTTGAAGAGTTTTAACCGGCAGCAACGGCATAAGAGCAAGGCAAAGATGCGCATACGCAGCGAAAAACCTACGGCAAGCGGCTTTAACGCGGCTATTGCACCGCTGTTGCCAATTAAAATCACATGTACCATTGTAAACCAAAGCTAATATTATTTTAGCATATTTTACTCTAAAAATAAATTAAAAAATAAATTTTTGTCCAAAAAATGATAAACAATTTAATTTGCAAATAGTTTTTCGTAAAAATATTTTTTTGGAAATTTCTGAAAACAAGCTCCGTTTTTTATAATTTATAATAATAAAAAGCCTGTTTAATAATACAGGCTTTAAATTATATATCCAATTTCCTTGTACATGCAACCGCGATAGCTCCGGGGCCTATATGGCAGGCAATGCTTAAAGAAAGCGGGTCGATTATAACATTATGATTTGGATAAATTTCTTTCAATTCTTCATAAAATTCCATTATTTCATCTTTGTTAGAGGTATACGCCATTTCTATATGCATCCCTTCGCCGTTTTCAGGAACTTTAAAACGGTTTTCAAAATCATTTCTTAAAGCGTTAATCATAATTTTTTTAGCCATTTTTTTAGTGCGCGCTTTTGCAAAGGCATCCAACTTTTCACCTTGAATCTGCAAAACCGGTTTGAGCTTCAAAATATCTCCCAACGCCGCGGCCGCCGGCGTAATCCTTCCGCCTTTTTTTAAATATTTCAGCGTTTCAAGCGTTATATAAATGCTTGATTCAAATTTTGTATTTTCAAGAATTTCTTTAATTTCCAGAGCTGATTTGCCTGATTGGGAAAGCTTTAGCGCGTCAAAAACAGACTGCTTCTGCGTTACTGAAATCCTTTGGTTATTGACAACCCGTACCCTGCCGCCGTAATCTTCAGCCAATACTGCCGCCGTTTGATACGAACTGCTCAGACCGCTTGACATAGGTATATGGACAATCTCATCATAATCCGCAAGAACTCTGTCCCAAAGATCAAGTATGTCTCCCACAGCCGGCTGTGATGTTGAAATTTCAGCGCCCGCTTCAAGCATTTTATAAAAATCGTCTTGTGTTAAATTAATATCTTCAAGAAATATTTCACCATTTATCGTAAACGGCATCGGAATAACATTAATCCCAAGGCTTTTACCCTCTTTTTGGGTTATTCCGCTGTTACTGTCAGTAATTACCGCTACCTTTTTCATAATATTATCCTCCGCAGACAAAATTTAAGGTTATTTATCGAAATATTATACCATATTAATACCTTTTTGTCACTAATATGTATACCCATACTATTATTTATTTTTATATCGACTGTTTTTATCGGAAAAAAGTCTTTAGAAATTCCCAATTTTCGGTTAACATTTCATTATTTTTCAGGTTTCAAAATTTCTGTCTATTTATGCCTATATTTTTATTAATACAAAAGAATCTATTAATATTCCCCGCCGTTCTGCAAATGTACGGCGGGGATAATAACTTCAAACAAAACTATTTAATTGTTTCATCCTTTTTCTTTCGGGTTGAATATTAACGCCGCCAAAAATGCAAAAAATACAGCCGCGCTTACTCCGCCCGCCGCCGCTTTAAGGCCGCCGGTAAAAATCCCCAAAAATCCGACTTTATCGATTTCTTCAATTACGCCTTTGCTTAAAACCCAGCCGAACCCTGTTAACGGCACTGTAGCCCCGCTGCCTCCAAAATCCGCAATAATTTCATATATGCCGAGGCCTCCCAAAATACAGCCGAGGCTTACAAACATAACAAGTATACGAGCCGATGTTAACTTTGTTTTATCAACAAGTATCTGGCCTATAACACATATCAGCCCGCCGACCAAAAATGCTTTTAAATAATCCATTATATCACTCCATTTCAATTGACACGGCATGCGCTATGCCCGGTATGCTTTCTCCCTGCTGGCTTGTTGTAGTGCTCATAAGCGCCCCTGTAGGAACAAGAAGAAGTTTTTTGATTTTTTTATGGCTTAACAGCGTATTGTAATATCCGCAGTAGGTCACCGCCGAACATGCGCACCCACTGCCTCCGCTGTGGGTATCCTGCTTTTCCCTGTCAAAAATTTCAATCCCGCAGTCAGTCAGGTTATCGCCCATTAAATACCCCTCGGCTTCAAGCAGCCTTCTTAAAAGCGCGCGGCCTATATATCCCAAATCTCCCGTTGCAATAACGTCATAGTAATCGGGTTTCCTGTGAGTATCATTAAAATGTGCGGCAATAACTTTTGCGGCCGCCGGGGCCATTGCCGCCCCCATATTGTTTGCGTCTTTTATGCCCATATCGACAATAGTTCCCGTCGTTATATGAGTTATTTTAGGCCCGTCGCCTTTTTTGGCCAGTATGGCCGCACCTACCCCGGTTACAGTCCAAGTAGAAGAAGGCGGCCTTTGCGTCCCCATTTCCAAAGGAAACCTGAACTGTTTTTCCGCCGAACAAAAATGGCTTCCCGCGTTGCACACAACCTTTTGCGCATAACCTCCGTCTACAGCCATTGCGCCTAGGCTTAAAGATTCCCCAAAGGTTGAACATGCTCCGAAAAGACCGAAATATGGTATGTTAAAATCCCTTAAACCGAATGTTGAGCCGCAGCATTGATTTAAAAGATCCCCTGAAAACGCATAATCTATATCTCCTGCTTTAAGCCCCGCTTTTTCAAGGCATAAGCTTACAGTTTCGCTTACGAATTTGCTTTCCGCTTTTTCCCAGCTTTCGGCTCCGAAATCAGCCTTATCAATCTTCCTGTCAAAATAGCCGCTAAGCGGTCCCTCGCCTTCCTTTTTTCCCACTATCGACGCCGTTGATATGATAACCGGCGGCATATTAAGCTTAACAGTCTGCTTACCAATCCTCTTATTCATGTCACATCACCTTACCTAAATAGAAATATGCAAAACCGACAAGCATGGAAGACAATATACCATAAACAATAACAGGTCCGGCAACTGTGAAAATTTTTGCCGCAAGTCCAAGAATCCACCCCTCTTTCTTAAACTCAACCGCAGGGGAAACCATGGAATTTGCAAACCCTGTTATTGGCACAAAAGTTCCCGCGCCGCTGAACTTCCCAATTTTGCTGAAAAGCCCCATTCCTGTCAGCAGCGCCGTAATGCCGATAAGCACTATATTAATTATTAACGAAACTTCATCATTTGTAAAATCAAATGACGATAAATAAGTTCTGAACATTTCCGAAACAGCACAGATTCCTCCGCCCACAAAAAACGCCTTCAGGCAGTTAACAACTATATTACTGTTAGGCGAAGCCAAATCAGCCATTTTGCTGTAAAGCTGTTTATTTATAACGCTGTCCTGCATATTAAAGCCTCCCTAAAAATATTTTTTCTTAAATATTATCCCTCGGAATTTTGATTAATACACATGACGATTTTACCATAAAAATAAAACCGCCGATTAACGGCGGTTATTCTTTCTAAAAAACTTTCAGAGCCTTATCAAGAAAGAACGAATATATGTATACTTCATCTACATTCCTTCCAAGCGACCTTTCCACTGCTTTTTTATATAACTCAAGCTGTATCCTGTATTTGTCTATAAGCGTGTTTTCGTTTCCTGACGGCACATAATCTGTTTTATAATCATATAATATAACTTTTCCTTTATATATAAAAAAGCAGTCTATTATTCCATGGATAAGTATCCTTTCTTCAATGCCTGTGTATATATCGCTCCCATAAACTTCATAAGGCGTTAATTCCATTGCAAAAGATTCTTCCTGATAAATTTCTTCCGCACATTTAAGCATTGCTCCTATCTCACTTTCCAAAAATTTCAATATTTTATCCGGCTTTATGCTTTCAGCTTCTGCATCCGATAAAATATTTGCTTTATTAAGCATTTTTATAACATCAATTAAATCTTCTTTGGAATAATCATTTTTTAAAACAATGTGTTCCAAAACCGTGTGAAGCGCCGTACCCCTTTGAGCAAAAGTCAAACCGCTGTTTTCCGCAAATGACCACGGTTTTTTATATTCGCCTTTAACAGCCGCCGGTATCAATTCCTTTGCATCCTTTCTGTCAAGGTCAGCCATATGGCGTCGTTTGATTTCCGATACGGACACATTAGCAGGTATGCCGCAGTAATCCGAATAATGGTATTTAAATTCCAGAAGTTCCGAAGCATATTGGCTGTCCTCATATTTTTCCTCAGCCTCACATGTTTTATCCAGATTATTTTTTACAGACGTTATTTCTTCTTTATTAACCAATTTTATTTCCCAATTTGAAACATGATTATAAATTCGATCGGCGGCATCGGAAAAATTTGCCAATCTTTTTATTCCGAGATTATCTAAAAATTCGCATCCCTTTCTATGTCTTACAAGAGCCGCCATTATCCATTCTATATATGAACGGCATCCGAGTATTGAGTATGAAGGGAAAAGCATATCGCCGTACCCGCAGTATAAAGAAGATTTTTCTATAAATTTATAAGCGTCGCCGCTTGAAGCGGTTAATATAAGTTTTTCCTTAGCCCTTGTAAGGCCGACATATAAAACTCTCATTTCCTCTGTTACAGCGTCGTTTCGTAATTTTTCTTTAATGGCGACCCGTGAAATAGTCTTGTACTTAACCCTTTTTTCTATGTCGGTATAGTACAGCCCAAATCCCAAATTGCGCTCCATTAACACTTGTTTTCCAAAATCGCTTTCATTGAATTTCTTTCCAAGGCCGCATAAGAAAACAACGGGATATTCAAGCCCCTTGCTTTTATGTATCGTAGTTATCCTTACAAGGTCTTCATTTTCGCTCAACACAGCCGCTTCCGAATTGTCTTCGCTGAATTTTTCAAGTTTTTCAATATACCTTATGAAATTAAAAAGCCCCCTGAAATTTGTATTTTCAAGGTTTTCCGCTTTTTGTATTAAAAGACGCAGATTTGCCTGCCGTTGTATGCCGTTTTCTTTAACGCCTATATAATCGAAATATCCCGTTTCATTATATATTGTCCACAAAAGCGAGCTAACAGGAGTAAATTCCGACATATGTTTCCATCTTGTTATGTCGTTTAAAAACATATTAAGTTTTTCGGAAATTATATCCCTTTCTTCTTTCCCCGCATAACTCAAAACATTGTCATAGAAGTCGTCATATCCGCCGTAAAGTTTGATTTTGACAAGCTCGTCGTCGGTAACGCCGTAAACCGGTCCTTTAAGAGCCGCCATAAGCGGTATATCCTGTCGGCTGTTGTCTACTACGCGCAATATACTGAGAATAATCGCAATTTCCGTATTTTCAAAATACGGCGACTGTGTCGGAGCAAACACGGGTATTCCGGCATTTGTCAAAGCTTCCGCCGCCGCGTTCCCCCAGCCTTTTGCCGCTCTTAAAAGTATAACTATGTCGCCGTATTTTATATCTCTGTACTTATTCCGGCCGTCATAAACTTTAAACCTTCCGTCTATCATTTCTCTTATTTTGTTTGCAACAAATGCCATTTCAAGCTGTGCCGTATCAAGTTCTTCTTCCTCCCCAGCTTCTTGTGGCGGATCATCGTGCTCAGCTCTGTCGATAATATAAAGCTCTATCGGTTTTTGCCGTTCTTCTTCCTTAAACGCGGGGAAATCCGCCCCATAGTAAAGAGCGGTTTTCCCGTCATATTCGATTCCACCTGTTTCCGGCCCCATTATTTGGCTGAATATCATATTAATTCCGTTCAGTATATTTTCCCTGCTCCTGAAATTTTTAAAAAGATCTATTCTTACCTTATTATATTCGCCGTTATAGCTGTTAAACTTGTCCATAAATATTCCGGGTTCGGCCTGCCTAAATCCGTATATGCTTTGTTTAACGTCGCCAACCATAAATCGGTTATGTTTATTGCCGCTTATTGCCGATAAAATCATTTCCTGAACCATATTGCTGTCCTGATACTCGTCCGTCATAACTTCAAAATATTTTTCCTGAAAATTCAACGCGGCTTTTGAAGGTATTGGTTTTCTGACGGCGCTCCCTTCCTCAAGAAGTATCTCAAGGGCATAGTGCTCCATATCGCTGAAATCCAGCACTGATTTTTCCCTTTTTGCATTTTTAAATCTTGCCGAAAACTCTTTTACTGTTTCTGTAAGTTCTTTTGACACGCTGTATACGGCTCTTATATCCTCCAACATATCTTCTTCATAAAAAAACATATAGTCGGAAGCAATAGATTTCATTCTTTTTTTAATGTCCTCCCTTTCGGCCTTAATTTTATCTGCAAATTCTTTATCATGTTCCCCGGCTTTTATTCTCCCTATATTTTCATATTTTATATTTTTTATTTCATCCACCGCTTTATCAAAATCGTTCAAGACACTTGATTTAATGGAATTAATCTTCGCCATATCACTGTAAACCGCATTAATATAGCTGTCAGGGAGCGTACCTTCCGATTCCATGCGTCTTACCATATCCATACACTTGTCAGACAGCGAATTAAAAGCGTTTATAACGGCATTAAATATAACTTTTCCCCAAACGGTGTCAATTATTTTTGTATTTACGTCAATATTAAAATTTTCTGCCGCTTCATCAAGCCACTGTTCGGGGAATGGACTGCTTTGCACAAAATCATAAATTGAAAGTATGAGTTTTTTTAAATTATTGTCGCCGGAAGCTTCGGAAAATATCTCAACAAGTTTCAGAAACTCGCCGTTATCCTCGCTGCCGTATTTATCCTCAAAAAGTTCTTCCAAAATATCGCTTTTAATCAGATCACATTCCTTTTCATCGGCAGTCCGTACAGCCGGGTCAAGATTTATATGCATGTAATTTTCCTTAACAATTTTAAGGCAGAAAGAATCAATGGTTGTTATCTGTGCACGGCTTATAAGCGCAAGCTGTCTTTTTATATGATTGTCGCCTGGCTGTTCTTCAAGCTTTTTTGAAAGAGCCCTCTCTATACGCTCGCGCATCTGTGCGGCTGCGGCTTTTGTAAATGTTAAAACCAATAGCCTGTCAATATCTACAGGATTTTCGACGTCGCTTATTATCCTGATAATCCTTTCAACAAGTACGGCTGTTTTACCGCTGCCGGCCGCCGCCGCAACAAGTATATCCGCGTTTTTTTCATTGATTGCCTTTAATTGTTCGTCAGTCCACATGCCAAACCCTCCGTCATGCCTGTTTTGCTAATTTAATCCTTCTGTTTATGGAAATATATTTTGAAAGGTATCCCATAAATGTTTTATAAGAATTATAGCAAAAATTTTCAATAAATGCCAATGCAAACGGACTTTTAGCTTCTTCTCCGAATAAATATTGGGAAAGGCTTTTAGAAAACAGCGACGGGAAATGTTCCTTAAACTTCACGGCGCAGATAAAAAGCAGATTAAAAAGCTTCTGCTCGTCCTCGTCGAAGCCATAAACGTCAAACATGCACTTTGCCATATCGTCGGGATTTAAATCCATTCTTTTTTGCCTTAAAATTTTTATTGTATGGTGCATCGCCATAATCTTAAAAAACCGCGCTCCGCGTTCTTTATCCATTATGTCAATATTTCTGCTGAAAATATTGCTTTGGCAGTCGGCCTCAAGAAAAAAGTCATATGCGTCAATAACTGTAAATTCCGCCGCAAGCTCATAAAAAGATAAATAAAAGCTGTTTTCAAGCTTATAAACTTTATTTAGTATGTCTGTTTTTTGACTTTCTACCGTATTTTCAATTATTTTGTCTTTACCGCAGTAAATATTATAGGCTGATATTATCATATAGCACCTCCCTGATGAATATTTTACAATACTCATTAAACGTGTACAAAACATTTCATATACATAATTTTTATAAATTTCTACAGGAACCAAAGGTTTACACTAAACAATTTCATACTTTAAGAAACGAAAAAGAAAAAAAGCGGATACATTGATAAACTGTGTCTTACAGAAGCATAAAATTTTTCTGAAAATCAAGTTGAATTTCATAAAATCATTAAAAATTTTTAGTATTTACACATTTTATTGACCTTCCTGTATATATGCAGTATCATGGAGTTGAAATATATTTATTCTGTTTATAAGAAAATGTACACAAAACCAAGGAGGAATAAAATATGAATATACGCATAGGAAATTTCGGCGCAACGCCTGCCGTCACGCGGCCTATTAATCACAATTCAAAAGCTTCTTTCAGGGCTTCCATGGCCAATTCCGTTAAAGACTCCGTCACAATTACAGGCTCCACCCCCTCCGATCCGAAAGTTGCCGAAGTTGAAGAAAAGCTCGCTAAAATCAAAGCCGAGCTTGCAAATACCGATTTCTCCCAGATGAAAGATTCTGACATATTTAATTATATAGACAATATTTATGAAAGGGAGTTTCCTAATTTGTATGGGCAATTTGCTTTAAATCAAGATTTATATATACCTGTCTCTGCCCAGAGGGGAGAACAAATCAGAGAATTAACTGGAATCAAAATTGAAGATTATAAATATGAAAAATTATTCATTGAAAGCCGTAACTATGGTACTATGAGCAAAAGTGAAATAATGAATGACATAATAAATAGACATCCTGGTGAAACTCCTGCCGCCCGTATTGCTGTATTGGATGATATGTGCAAGGCCGGCCTTATAAGCATGGATGAATACTTTTATTTAAGCGGCGACATTATCAACAATATTGCCAAAGACATATGCAAAACAAAAGGTCTTGACTTCATTAAGGACGGTATTTGGCAGAATCCTGCTAAATTTATACGGGAAAATATTAACTTGGACAGTATTGAGCTTTCATGGTCCGATATTCTCGATAACTTTAAAAATACCGACCGTTTAGCTGAAGACGAACTATATAAGCTTACCGAAAAACTTGATGAAATTTTTATGGGGATTGTTTAAAAAATTTAATTGCGGCAATAAAATTAATACGGAAAGGAGGCATATTTATTTTTTTAAACCGCCGCATATATATAATGTGATATGAAATCATAAATTTACAAAAGAAGGAAGGAAAGTTCTATGAATAAAACACTCTTCAGAAAGCTTTTGTCACTCATTGCCTGCTTCACAATTATAATGTCGTCAGCCGTATTTGCAGAAGAATCCGTCATTCCTCCTGCGTCCGATACGTCAGTACATGAAAATCTCATAAACGAAAACATCTCGGAAACAACGCCGCCTGATACCGGACAAAATCCACATAATAATGAAAACACACCCGGCAATGATGAAAACGGAAACATGCAGGACAGCATCGATCCTTTGCCGGAAATCAACATCCCTTCGGAAAATGCGTCGGATAATGAAGAAAACAATAATACTTCTGATAAAGGCGAAAATCTTCCCCCTGCCGCTAATCCCGAAGAACAGCCTGAGAACGGAGGAACCGATGAAAATAATCAGTATATTGAGACAACCCTTCCGGAAGAACAAGAGAAAGAACAAATTAACGACGCGCAGCGCGCCCCCACAATACCGCTCTCAGCAGTTTACATTGTCGATATTAGAGGGAATATTGACAACAATAAATATGAAATTGAGTCTTTAAACTGCGGTCAAAACAACGGCACGACGGGCGACATAGTCTGTGAAACAAAAAATTACTTTGACAGAAGTAAAGGCGTAACTTTAGGCGTGCGCCAGCACGGCTATCATAACGCAAAGCTTAGGGCGACAGGGGCTACAGCTGATAATGCCTCTGTAGAAAGCACGGGCGTTCCGTATAACTTTGAATATGACTCATACGGCTCTGTTGCCGCATTTACTATTGATTACAAAGTTGTAAACGTTGATCCGGACGTCAGCCAAACCCGTTTTACTGTAAGGGATATCGGTGATAAAGGTTATTTTACACGCACTGTCGTTAGCTTCAGTTTACAAGGGCATACACGCCCCACAAGGAAAAATTTCCCGCATTTCTGTATTGCATATGCTTGCCATAGAAACCACTATGCCGGCGCATATGCGCCTTGAACTGCAAAAAATTTTTTCCTTGTGAGGTCGGAGAGTTTTAACGGATGGTAGCGGCGTAAGAGCAAGGCAAAGACGAGCAGGCGTAGCGGTTCCTACGGCAAGCGGCTTTAACACAGCTATTGCGCCGCTAACATCCGTTAAAACCGTGTGTGCTCTTGTAAACTGAAGCTATAAATTGGATAGACGACAGGCCGGAATCCCCCAATGTAGAATTTCTCATAGACCAATCATCCGGTACGGAACGATATCTCCTCTCCGGCGCAAACAGCTCAATGGAATATAAACTTCAAGACGGAGGCGAATGGACTCCTTGCACGGATGAACCTATGTATTTCGATATACCGGACACACTGACCGTTACATACCTTGTAAGATATAAAGCTTCCGGCTCCGGCAGCGAATCTAAGGCGACCGCTCTGGATATGTACGGGCACGATATGCAGCCAAACGTTTCTGCATCATATATGACTGAAGAAACAAAATCTATAACGGATAAGATGGAATACAGCATAAATGACGAACCTTATAAAGACGTAACAAAAGAAATGATTGAAGGCTCCATGTCGTCATTAATTGATGAATTAACCGAAAGTTCCGCAAAGCTCAACATTCGTTACAAGGCCACGGATAAAAAACCTTCAAGCCATGTATATACAACAACTTTTTATCCAAGACGCGATGTGCCATCAGGGTTTGGCATTGATACAAAAAAAGTTGAACTTATAGGCCTAAACAGCGACATGAAATATTTGCTTCCAAATTCCGATTGGAAAACAGCTTCAACATCATCTGTAAAGCTTGATGAATATGCAAGCGAGAATGAAGAAGTTACAATTTATATCCGTAATAAATATATAAGAGGAGAATACAGCGCTTCAAAACCCGTTGCAATAAACCTTCCTAAATTACGGCCTAACAGCACAACTTTGAAACTTAACTATTTGACAGAACAAATCGAAGGTTTTAAAACAGGCGTATCATACGAGTATCGTAAATTGACAACCGGCAGTTGGAAAGCAGTGCCTGAAAACAACGGTTCAATCCCCGCAAACTTCTCGGGAAATCCAAGCGTTTCAAAGGATATAAGCATATATTTCAGGGAAACAGGTTCATCAACACAAATGCCGACAAGCCAAATAACTTTTATACTTTCAAAACGTCCTTCCGCTCCTTCGGTTAAATTTGTTTACAATAATCCGAGTTATCCCGAAAAGGCCGTCCTTACAGGCCTTGAAGGAAAATCCGAATATAAACTTAATTCCGATACGCAATGGAAAGACGTTCCCGACGGCGATTTTGTCTTTGATATTCCGTCTGTAAGCGCTAAATATGATTTCAGGCTTAAAGCAACCGAAACAAGCTTTGCTTCAAGCATTTGCAGCGAAACATTAAAGAAACAGGCATCTCCATCAGGCATATCATATAACACTACAACCGAAATATTGTCATTTTCGTTTGAAGCTTATAAATATGAGTTTATAAATTCAAAAGGCGAATGGGAAAAATTTGATTCGGATGCAAAAGAAATAAGCCTTTCCGCACTGGTCGACTCCGTGCCGTCAAACGGCGCAACAGAATATTCTGTAAGGAAAGCCGCTACAGATTCTTCAGCAGCGTCGCTGCCGCGCGTTATTGTATTATACCCCCGTCTTGTCATGACTTCGACGCCGACGTTTGATACTTCAACAAAAGTATTGTCAAACGTTACAAAAGAAATGCAGTACCGTGTTCCGGGCGTAACATCATGGAGAAGCATATCAAAGACAACCGTTGATTTATCCTCGCTTATAGAAGGCAAGCCAAACCCGGTTGTAGAAGTCAGGATGAAACCTACGGCAACAAATTCTGCTTCTAAAACAATTACAATCAACTGCTTTTGATATTTAATCATTAACATTTTATAAATAGTTTGTTTATTCTAACCTTACTTCTTAACAATAAATCTACCCGCATAAGCGGGTGGATATTTTTTACAGAATAAAACACAAACTATTTCATGCGGCTATCAAATCAATTTAAAACTCCATAACAAGTTTTCCAATGCATCTTACATATGTCCGTAAAAATAATAGTTTGTTACGCAACTTTTTATTTTCATGCTTTCAGCCGCTTATTTCTTTCTTTGCCTTATTTTTATAATGAAAATAAATATCATAATGATACCTATAAATGTACATGCCCCATATAACGCCATCATGCCGTCTCCGCCGCTGTAAACTTCCATACCGCACCTCCCGTTTTTAAATATTTTAAATATCTCCTTTTACATTAAACTTCTTTAAATTGCCTTCCTTTAATTCCCTTACGGCAAGTTCGCCTAAAACGTCATCCCATGTTATTCCCATATCAGCCATCAGAACCGACAAGTGGTATAAAAGATCGCAAATTTCATAAACAGTTTCTCTTTTATCATTATTTTTAGCGGCGATTATTGTTTCGGAACTCTCTTCGCCAACCTTTTTCAAAATTTTATCAATGCCTTTGTCAAGCAGATAATTGGTATACGATCCTTCCTTCGGATTAGCTTTTCTGTCTGTTATAACATTGTAAAGCTCATACAAAACGTTTTCCAACTATAAAACCTCCTCGCCGTTCATATTCCTGTAAAAACAGCTCCTTTTTCCTGTATGGCACGCCGCCCCTTCCTGTTCAACTTTGATAAGAAGCGCGTCGCAGTCGCAGTCATAATAAATCTCCTTAACATGCTGATAATGCCCCGACGTTTCCCCTTTATGCCAAAGCTTTCCGCGGCTTCTGGAGTAATAATGCACCGTGCCTTTTTTTATTGTAAGTTCGACGGCTTCCCTGTTGGCATACGCAAGCATTAAAACTTGGTTATTTTCATAATCCTGCGCAATAACGGGTATCAGGCCCTTTTCATCAAATTTTAAACTGTCAATAAACTCCATCTTATCTCCTTAAATCCTAACCGGGACGTTCCTGTTTTTCAAATATTTTTTTAAATCCATAATTTCCATTTCCTTAAAATGGAATAAGCTTGCGGCCAACGCCGCGTCTGCCCCGCCTTCCGTAAAAGCTTCATAAAAGTGTTCCATATTTCCGGCTCCGCCGGAAGCAATTACAGGAATTTTTACACTTTGCGAAACAGCTTTCGTAAGTTCAATATCATATCCGTTCTTAACGCCGTCGCAGTCCATACTTGTTAAAAGTATTTCCCCGGCTCCAAGCGATTCCGCTTCTTTCGCCCACTCAACGGCGTCTTTCCCCGTATTAACCCTTCCGCCGTTAAGATATACGTCGAAACCGCCGCCGTCACGCCGTTTTGCATCTATTGCCACAACAACGCATTGGCTTCCGAAACGCCTTGCGGCTTCTTCAATCAATGCAGGCCTTTTTACTGCCGCGGAATTAACGGAAATTTTGTCTGCTCCAGCGCTTAATATAGTCCTGAAATCATCTATTGTTCTTATACCTCCGCCCACTGTCAAAGGTATAAATACCTGTTCCGCCGTCTTTCTGACAACGTCCAGCATTATTCCTCTTGCATCGCTTGAGGCAGTTATATCAAGAAAAACAAGTTCATCCGCCATTGATTTATTATAAAACGCCGCAATTTCGACAGGGTCCCCGGCGTCCTTCAGATTAACGAAATTAACGCCTTTGACAACTCTTCCGTTGTTTACGTCAAGGCATGGGATAATCCTCTTTGTATGCATTCGGCTCTCCCCCTATTTCTTCTCAAACCGGTTTACAACTTCCGTCAGATTGATTGATCCTTGATATAAGGCTTTTCCTATTATAACCCCATGCGCCCCGGCTTCGTCCGCCTTTTCAATATCCAAAACGGAAGAAACGCCGCCCGATGCGATAATGTCAATGCCAGTAGCTTCAACAATTTCCTTTGTGCCTTCTATATTAGGGCCTATCATCATTCCGTCTTTTGATATATCTGTATAAATAATAGTTTTGACTCCAAGTTCTTTCATATTTTTACAAAGATCTATAGCGGACACATTGCTTACTTTTTCCCAGCCGTGAATTGCTACCCTTCCGTTTATTGCGTCAATTCCAACCGCTATCTTATCGCCGTAAACCTTTACCGCCTCTTTTATGATTTCCGGATTGCTTACGGCTGCCGTGCCGAGTATAACTCTTGATACGCCGATACTTATTCTGTCCTCTATGTCCCGCATAGTTCTTATTCCGCCGCCGGTCTGCACCGGTATTTTACATGATTCGATTATCCTGCTTATTATTCCGCTGTTGTATCCGGCGCCCATCCTTGCGCCGTCAAGATCTACAATATGTAAATAAGACGCTCCCATGGAAACAAATTTTTTCGCCATAGCTACGGGATCGCTTCCATAAACCGTCATATCGTCAAATCTTCCCTGCTTCAGCCGCACACACTGGCCGTTCTTAATATCAATAGCCGGATAAATACGCATAGTTAAATCCTCCCAAAGTTTTCAAGTATTTTAAGGCCCGTATCCCCGCTTTTTTCAGGGTGGAACTGCAATGCAAAAACATTGCCTTTCTGCGCCGCAACCTGAATTTCCCTGCCGTAAAAGCATGTGGCGCTCACAACCGGGGCGTCTGTTTCAAGATAATATGAATGTACAAAATATACATACGGCTCTTTTCCTATTCCTTCAAAAAGCGGCGTTTCCAACTTAATATCAAGCGAATTCCAGCCGATATGCGGTATTTTTTCCGTTTCCGGCAGACGTACAATCCTGCCGGGTATTATTCCAAGACCGTCGTATTCGCCGTTTTCATAACTTTTGTCAAACAACATCTGCATTCCGAGACATATTCCCAGAAACGGCGTCCCCTTTTCCACAATGCTATGTATTACTTTATCAATACCTTTTTCCCTTATTGTTTTTATAGCTTCGCAAAACGCGCCCACCCCCGGAAGAACTACTTTTTGCGCGCTTTCAATAATTTTTGGATCATCGGTAACGACAGCGTCAAAGCCTAAAAATTCAAATGCTTTCTGAACGCTTCTTAAATTTCCCATGCCGTAATCTATTATAGCAATCAAAATTTACACCTCCAACATCCCTTTAGTAGAAAGGACGCCTTTAATCCTTTCATCCTTTGAAACGGCAATATCGAACGCTTTTGCGAAGGCTTTAAAAACGCCTTCCGCAATATGGTGGTTATTGGTTCCCGCAAGCTGCTTAATATGCATATTTATGCCTGCATTTGAGCATACGGCACGAAAAAATTCTTCAACCGTTTCAGCCGCCATTGAACCTATATAATCATTTGTGAATTTCACGTCAAAAGCGAGATAAGGCCTTCCGCTTATATCCATCGAACAAAGTATAAGCGTTTCATCCATTGGAAGTATGAAGCTTCCGTATCTTTTTATGCCGGCTTTGTCTCCAAGGGCTTTCTGAATACATTTTCCAAACACTATTCCGACGTCCTCAACCGTATGATGACAGTCAACATATAAATCTCCTTCGGCTTTTACATTTAGGTCTAAAAAGCCATGTTTCGCTATATGAGTAAGCATATGGTCAAAAAAACCAATCCCCGTGGAAATTTCATTTTTTCCGCTTCCGTCTATATTAAGTTCCATATGGATTTTTGTTTCCAGAGTATCCCTTGTCAGTTCGGCTTTACGCATATTTCCCTCCCCAAACTATTTAACAAATTAAATAAAATTAAACGCCGTAATTTATTGTATTTTTATATAATATTTTACTCCTAATATGAAAATATTGCAATAAGGCTACATTGATTTTGTGCATTTATTTTCTTACCCTTACGGCATTTGCATGCGCCGTAAGCCCTTCCGCATCGGCAAAACTGATTATATCGTCGTATAAATTCATAAGGGCTTTTTTATTAAAAGATATAATGCTGCTTTTTTTGATAAAATCGTCTATGGAAAGAGGCGAGAAAAACTTAGCCGTGCCTCCTGTGGGAAGCACATGGTTGGGCCCAGCCATATAGTCTCCCAAAGGTTCAGGCGAATAATGTCCCATAAACACAGCCCCTGCATTTTGTATTAAAGGAAGAATCTCAAACGGCGACGATGTGCATATTTCCATATGTTCCGGCGCTATTCCGTTTGAAATTTCACAGGCTTCTTCTATTGTGCCGACAATTATAACAGCGCCGAAATTATTAAGGGATTTTTCAATTATCTCTTTCCGCTCGAGTACAGCCGTTTGTTTTTCCAACTCTGCAACCACATCTTTTGCCAGTTTTTCATCCGTTGTTACAAGAATAGAGCTTGCAAGCTCGTCATGTTCCGCCTGGCTCAGCATATCGGCCGCAACATAAACAGGATTTGCGCTGCTGTCGGCAATTATAAGGATCTCGCTCGGCCCGGCCACAGAATCTATGTTAACATGCCCATAGACAGTCCTTTTCGCAAGAGCGACAAATATATTTCCCGGTCCGCATATTTTATCAACCTTGGGAATACTTTCAGTGCCGTATGCCAAAGCCGCTACAGCCTGCGCCCCTCCTATTTTGAATATCTCTTTGACTCCCGCTTCCACGGCGGCAACAATGGTTGTGGGGTAAACGCTCCCGTCGCTTTGAGCAGGAGTAGCCATGTAAATATTTTTAACGCCGGCGACATGAGCCGGTATAACATTCATCAATACGCTTGAAGGGTATGCCGCCTTGCCTCCGGGCACATATACGCCCACATTTTCAAGCGGCCTTACAAGTTGTCCCATTATTTCCCCGTTTGGGTTCGGATCAAACCAACTGTTTATTTTTTGCTTTTCATGGAAAGCCCTTATCCTTTCGGCTGATTTTTTAATAACTTTAAGCAAGTCGCAGTTAACTTGTGTATATGCAAAATCTATTTCTTCTTTCGTAACTTTAATGTTCCCGGCGTTTGCATCGAATTTATCGAATTTTCTTGTATATTCAAAAACGGCTTCATCTCCGTTTTCTTTTATATCTTTAAGTATGCCGTTTACAATTTCCTGAGTATTTCCGTATTCAAGCTGGGATCTTGACAATATTTTTTTTACTTGTTCCAGTCCCTCTATAGTTTTATATTTGATAAAAGGTATCATTTGCAGCATTTCCCCCAATCTATCTGACAAGCTGTCTTATCTGTTCAATTATATTGATAATCCTTTCATGTTCCATTTTCATGGAAACCCTGTTAACAATTACCCTTGCGCTTAAATGGCATATGTCTTCCAGCACTACAAGCCCGTTTTCTTTTAAAGTCGCCCCGCTTTCGACAATATCGACTATAACGTCCGAAAGTCCTACTATCGGCGCAAGCTCCACAGAGCCGTTAAGTTTTATGATTTCAACGGTTTGTCTTTTCTGGCGGTAGAAATAATCGGTTGCAATCTTTGGGTATTTTGTAGCCACGCGAAGGTTGTGGCATTTATTTATTTTTTCTTTCATCTCCGGAGGCCCGGCAACAGCCATCCTGCACTTTCCGAGCCTTAGATCAAGCATTTCATATACATTTCGGCCTTCTTCAAGTATTGTATCCTTACCGACTACCCCTATATCGGCCGCGCCGTGTTCGACATATGTCGGTACATCGCTTGTTTTTGCAAGAAATATTTTTATTCCCAGTTCCTCATTAATAAAAATAAGCTTCCTGCTTTTCTCTTTCATTTCCTCACATGGCATTCCTATTTTTTCTAAAAGTTCCATTGTCTGATCCGCCAGCCGCCCTTTTGCAAGGGCAAATGTCAAATACCTCATTTTCAGTCCCCCTTTCACGGCTTAACCAAATCATCAACCGTTATATCGGAAATAAGTACGCCTATTTCGTCAACTATTTTGACAAACTTTATATTCACCGCATCTTCAAAATATAAAATTGTTTCCATACCGCGCTGTTTTGCATATTCTATATTTGACTCCAAGTCCTCTCCAATTAAACTGTTTTCAACATTTACTCCACCGTTCCTGTAAATATCGGCCGTTTTCATCGCAGTCGCTTTGCCTTTTTGCCCATAGGCAAAAAGCGCCTTTGTCCCGCCGTTGTCCTGTTCCATGCCGTTAGCTTCAAGTACATTCATAACCTCATTTATTTTAATGCCAAATCCAACGGCCGGAATATTTTTCCCAAACTGCTTGACAAGATTATCATACCGTCCCCCGTCAAGAACAGAATATCCTGTGCCGTATGTATATACGCTGAATATGATTCCCGTATAATAATTAAGCCTGTTAACCATTCCCAAATCAAAAACAACGTACTCCTCAACTCCGTAAAATTTCAGGCAGTTATATAATTCCTCAAGCTTTGAAAGGGCTTTTTGCGCTTCCATACTTCCAACGAGGCCTTTTGCAGTTTCGATAACGTTTCCTGCTCCCACTAACTTCGGCAATTCCATAAAAAGCGTTTTAATGTTTCCGTCCATTTCCCTTTCTTCAAGCATATCTTCCATACCGACGTAATTCCTATTTGCAATTAAGTCTTTTAAAATATTTCTTTCGTCATTATTTAATCCGGTTTCGTCAAGTATGCTGTTAAAGAATGACACTTCTCCTATATGCAGCCTAAATTCGCTTATTCCGGCAGCCAATATACTTTTGACGGCCAAAGCAACGGCTTCCGCATCGGCGTCGGCGCCTCCCGCCCCCATAAGTTCTATTCCTGCCTGTGAAAACTCACAAAGTTTACCTTGATAATCTTTATTGTACCTAAACGCATTTCCCGAATATGAAAATCTCAGCGGCCCGTTTACATCGGCATACGCAGTTGCCGCAATGCGGGCTATAGGCGGAGTCATATCGCTTCTTAACGCCAAAGCCGCGCCGTTTCTGTCAAAAAAGCGGAACATATCCTTTGGATTTGTACTGCCCATCTTTTCATCGGAGAAAACTTCCAGATATTCAAACATCGGGCTTTCAACCGAATTATATCCATACCGTTCAAATACTTCTTCAATTCTTCTGTAAACTGCCTGCCGCTTCCTCTTTTCATCAGGAAGTATGTCGTTAACTCCTATAGGAGTATGAAGCTTTATATCAATCATAATACGCCTCCGCTTTATCACTTTATCAAACTAAAGTTAGTATACTTATAAATCATCTTTTTGTCAAATGTTTTATTAAAAAATATAATATTATGCCGCCGGATAATTTTAAAACCGGCGGCGTTATTATGTTTTGGTTATATTACCTTCAGTTATCAAATTCATTCAAAACTTTTAAAAATTCATCGCCGTAGCTTTCAAGCTTGCGTCTTCCTACCCCCGAAACCTCGAGAAATTCGCTCCTTGTCCTCGGCATTTTAATGCACATATCTTCTAAAGTTGCATTTGAAAATACAATATATGAAGGAACGGCTTCCCTTGCTGCTATAGCGGCTCTTACACGTTTAAGACTTTCAAAAAGCTCGGCCTTGTCAGGAGGAAGTTTTTTATTATTGATATTCATGTACTTTTTATATAAGTCCACTTCTTCGCTTATTTCTTTTTCCTTCTTCATAAATATCGGTTTCCGCATTGACAATATTTCACCGGAATTTTTACCTAATATAAGCACAGGGAACTCCCCGTCGGTAATCTCAAGATAACCTCTGAGCACCATGAAATTTATTACGTCCTGCACATACTGCCGCTTTTCACCTTTCATACTTGCAAACGAACTGTCATAATTAAGCGAAAGCCTTCTTATCCTTGCTGTATCGGCCCCTCTTAAAACGTCGATTATAAGTTGGACGCCGTATCTTTCCCCGGTGCCTTTAACGCACATAATAACTTTTTTTACATCGTCGGCTATATCTTCATTTTCAAAACTGTTCATACAATTACCACAGTTTCCGCAGCCGCCTGTTAAACTGTCGCCAAAATAATTTAATATGTAATCCCGCAGGCAATCCTTTGTGTGGCAGTAGAACGTCATTTTTTTCAAACGCTCCCTTGCCTGCTTCATAACCGTTTCCCGCGTTTTTTCATCAAGACAGCTGTTTTCCTCGGAGTTATCAAGCAAAAATTGATTTGTAACGACATCTTGTCCGCTGTACAGGAGAAAGCATGACGCCCTTTCGCCGTCGCGCCCTGCCCTTCCTGCTTCCTGATAATAGCTTTCAATATCTTTCGGCATATTATAATGGATCACAAAAGATACGTTTGATTTGTCAATTCCCATGCCGAAAGCGTTTGTTGCAACCATTATAGGGCGCCTGTCATATATAAAATCTTCCTGGCTTCGCTTTCTCTCTTCATCATCCAGGCCTGCATGATACCGTGCGGCCATAAAGTTCCCGGCGCAAAGCTTTTCGCAAACTTCTTCAACATTTTTCCTTGTTGAACAATAAATAATACCGCTTTTGCCTCTCATTTTTGAAAGTATTTTAAACACTGCCGCCATTTTGTCTTTGGGCTTTTGAACTTCAAAATAAAGGTTTTCCCTATCGTACCCGCTTATATGTACAAAAGGGTTATACAGTTCGAGAAGATTGATAACATCCTCTTTTACTTTAGAAGTTGCAGTTGCAGTAAAAGCCGAAACAATTGGGCGTTTAGGAAGCGAATTTATAAATCCGCTTATAAGCAGGTATCCCGGCCTGAAATCCTGTCCCCATTGTGAAACGCAGTGCGCTTCGTCAACAGTTACCATGGAAATATCGGCGTTCATCGCAAAATCCATAAAACTTTCTGTTTGAAGCCTCTCAGGCGCAACATATATAATTTTATATACGCCGTTTTTGGCATTCTCCAACGCCTTGAAATACTGCCTTGGCGTAAGCGAACTGTTCAAATAGGCCCCCCTGACGCCGTTTTGAATAAGCGCGGCAACTTGATCTTTCATAAGCGAAATAAGCGGCGAAACAACAAGCGTTATACCGTCCATAGCTATCGCCGGCACTTGAAAGCAAAGCGATTTTCCGGCGCCCGTAGGCATAATGCCAAACGTATCGCGTCCGCTTAAAATATTTTTAATTATATCTTCCTGCCCCGGCCTGAACTGGTTGTATCCAAAATAACGGCGCAGTATCTGAAGCATATTTTTCATTACAGATCCTCTTCCATAAGCTTTAGTAAGATTTATTATAACCTTACGTCAAATTTATTGCAAGCAATGTGTAAAAAACCGCGCGGTTTCCTCTATCAAATATTTTTGTCCCATAAAGCGCGGGATAACGGAAACGGAAATACTTCATGAAACATATGAAAGCTATGTATATCAATATATAAATAAAAATCAAAAATATCTCCGACAACACTTTAACTAAATAAATAATAATATTTAATTATATACAAAGCCGAATATTTAAAAGGTATTCAAAGCCATTTATTTAAGCGCAAGTAAAAAACGGTTTTGAAAATATCTTCTCAAAACCGTTCTATTTATTTTTCGATAGGACTTAAAGAGCACACGTTTTTAACGGACATCAGCGGTGCAACAACTGTGTTAAAGCCGCATGCCTTAGGAACTACGGCGCCTGCCCGCGCGTCTTTGCCTTGATCTTACTCTGCTGACGTATTTTAAAACTCTCCGACCTCACAAGGGAAAAATTTTTTGCAGTTCAAGGCGAATATGCGCCGGCATAGCTGATCCTATGGCAATCATATGCAACACAGAAATGCGGAAACTTTTTCCTTGTGTGGCGTGTATTCCCTTGCAAACTGAAGCTAAAGCAAATAAAAATATCTAAATTTTAAAACCGTTAACGGCCTCGGCTATTTTTTCCATATCTTTTCGTCCATAACGCTGATCGACAGGAAATGAAATAATTTCACTTCCCATTCTTGCCGTGCACCCGATTTTGTTTACCTCGTCATAAAGATTAGTTCTCCATAAAACGGAAGGATAGATATTAAAATTATCAACAAGATATTTCCACATTTCCTCCCTGCATGAACAATACATAGGCAGATTAAACGGACATTCATTTTCTTCAAAACCGGATATGGCGGGCCTGAGATACGGCGAACAAATAAGGGATCTCAGATACTTTTCATTTTCCCGCCTTGCCTTTATCATATAAGGCACATCACAACAGCCGTATATAAATTTTGTGTAATCACACATAAAAAACATTTCGCCGTCATCAGTATATTCGTCAAGTTCCCGTTCTACCGAGGCAAAAAGTTCCGCTATTTTAGAAACAGGATAATTTATAAGCCCCTTTATAACCATTGATTTAAGTATCTGAGGATATAGTTTATCATATTGACGGCTGTGCTTAATCAAACCTTTAACGTCAAATACGCCTAAGTCCTTTTTGGAATACACCACGCCCCCATCAGGTACGGGGAACCATTTTCTTACAGAGGCCAAAGCGTAATCCCCTACTTTCAAACTGCCTGAAAATAAACTGTGCGTATTGTCCTCAATTATTATAAGATTATATTTCTTTTTAAGTTCAAGTATTTTTGCTGCGTCCGCATCACTGATAAAATGTCCGAAATAGTTTGTTATATAAATCCCGCCCGTATTTTCCGTTATTTTATTTTCAAGGTCGTCAAAGTTAATTGTAAAATCATCGTTAACAGCGTAAAAAACCGGTTTTACACCATTAATAAATCCCGAAATAACAGCAATACATGAAAATGACGGAACCAGAATTTCCTTGTCTTTAAAAATCTGGCATATAACTTTTATACAGCTTCTTCCGCTGTCAAGATAAATGCAGTTATAACCGCTCATGTAACTGAATATATTATTATCTTTTATGCTGAGATTTTCAATGTCAAGATCCATATCATATCCTATTGTATTCAAAAACTAAGACCCCCTTTAAAAAATTATATTAAACGGCGCTGCATTCACTTAAATTATAAGGCCGGAAATTTCATTTTTCAAGAAATTTCCAAAAATATAAATTTTATTCGGAAGGCATAAAATTAAGTTGATCCAATAATATAAATTACAAAATTAAGTATAAAAGTTTATATAAAACGAGGCAAAACAGTTTAAATTCTCCTAAACCGCTTTGCCCCTTAATTTAATTGACGACTTTAAAAATATACGTTGGCATAATCTGATTTTAAAAACGCTTTTATTTGCTTAACAAATCGATTATATTTACTTAATCAAAATATATCGGATGTCAAATTATTTCGCTTCGACTTTTGTAATCCAACCGTATTCGTCTTCAAGTTTGCCGCTTTGTATGCCTGTTATCGTATCATAAACAAGATGTGAAACAGGCCCTATTTTTCCATCGTTTATTATTATTGTTTTGCCTTCCCAGAGAAGTTCGCCTACAGGAGATATAACGGCGGCCGTGCCTGTTCCGAAAGCTTCGTTAAGCTTGCCGCTTGAAGCGGCCTCATAAACCTCGTCGATAGATATTCTTCTTTCGGTAACTTTATATCCTTTAGACCTTAAAAGTTCTATAGCGCTCCTTCTTGTGATGCCCGGAAGTATACTGCCGTTAAGTTCGGGAGTGATAACTTCTCCGTCGATAACGAACATAATGTTCATTGTTCCAACTTCTTCAATATACTTTTTCTCAACTCCATCAAGCCACAGAACTTGTGTAAATCCTCTGTTTTCGGCTGTTTCCTGTGCAATAAGGCTCGCCGCATAATTACCGGCTGTTTTTGTAAATCCCATACCGCCCCTTACTGCACGGCAGTATTCGTCTTCAACATAAATTCTAACAGGATTGATTCCCTCTTTATAGTACATCCCCACAGGAGTAAGGATTACCATAAATTTATAAGTACGTGAAGGATGAACTCCGACATGTACGTCCGTAGCAATTATAAACGGCCTTATATAAAGACTTGTTCCTTCGCCTGTAGGAACCCAATCCTTTTCAACTTCAACAAGTTTTTTAATAGCTTCAACGCCAAATTCAACATCGATTTCAGGTATTACAAGACGTTTATTGGAAGTATTAAGCCTCTCCATATTCTTTTCCGGCCTGAAAAGCCTTATTTCGCCGTCTTTTCCACGGTATGCTTTAAGCCCTTCAAATGTTGACTGCCCGTAGTGGAGAACCATGCTTGCCGGATCCATTTCAAGGCTGTGATAAGGCACAATACGCGGATCATGCCAGCCAATGCCTTCGGTATAATCCATCTCAAACATGTGATCTGTGTAATACTTGCCAAAACCAAGGTTATTCATATCCGGTTTTTCTTTTCTTGTTTTAACCAACTCAATTTTAATATCCATCATAATAAATTCCTCCATATCTTCCTTAGATTTACTATCTTCGGTCTGTGTTCCTACAGACTAAAATTACTTATAAATTTAACAGTTCTTTCATCTTTGCGCCTATTTCCGAAATGTTTATTTCGGTTGTTTCTCCTGTTTCCATATTTTTAACGGACGCTTTTCCCAAATCAACTTCATCATCGCCAAGTATCAGAGAATACATGGCGCCTATTTTATTTGCATATTTCATCTGGGCTTTAACGCTCCTTCCGACTGTATCACACTCGGCTATAATGCCCATTTTCCTAAGTTCAAATGTTATCGCCTGAGACTTGATAAATCCCTTTTTGCCTATTGAACCAATATACAAATGCCTGAAAGGCTTGTATTCCGATTTTCCGTTCTGCGCTTCAAGAGTCATTAAAAGCCTTTCAATCCCAAGCCCAAAACCTACCGCTCCTGTTTTCGGCCCTCCGCATTCTTCGACAAGATTATCGTACCTTCCTCCGCCGCAGACAGTTCCCTGCGCTCCGATTGTGTTTGTCACAAATTCAAAAACCGTTCTGGTGTAATAGTCAAGTCCTCTTACAATCATAGGATCGACCGTAAAACTAATGCCCATGCCGGCCAATATTTCTTTCAAAGTTTCAAAATGCTCCGTACATTCTTCATCCAGGCAGTCGATGACGCTTGGCGCTCCCGCAATAATCTTTTTACATTTTTCTTCTTTGCAGTCAAGAACCCTTAAAGGGTTCTTCTCATACCTAGATTTACATTCGTGACAAAGGTTATCAAGGTTATCACCGATAAAATCCCTAAGCATTTTATTATATCTTCCTCTGCATTCAGGACACCCCAAACTGTTAATCCTTAGTTCCACGCTGTTTATGCCCATATCTTTAATGAGTTCATAAGCCACTGAAATTGCCTCGGCGTCCAGCGCCGGGCTGTAACTTCCGTACATTTCCACGCCGAACTGGTGAAACTGCCTTTGTCTTCCCGCTTGGGTATTTTCATACCTGAATGTCGGAGCAATATAATAAAGCTTTGTCGGCTGCGCATTATTAAACATGCCGTGCTCTATATAGGCCCTTGCCGCTCCTGCCGTACTTTCCGGGCGAAGGGTAATGCTTCTATCGCCCTTATCAAAAAAAGTGTACATTTCTTTTTGAACTATGTCGGTTGTATCGCCGACGCTTCTCAAAAACAGCTCCGTATGTTCAAAAACAGGCGTCCTTATTTCATCAATTCCGAAATTCCTGCATAGGTTTCTCATCTTGTTTTCAACAATTTGCCACTGAGCTATTTCAGCGCCGAAAATATCCTTTGTTCCCTTAGGCGCTTGTGTAAGCATACCATTCCCTCCAAACTGAATCTATAGTCCCGAATAAACAAAAAGAGCCTTCGCCTGTAAAGGACGAACGCTCGTGGTACCACCTTAATTCCCGCAAAATAAGCGGGCACTCTCAGCCAATAACGCGGCTTAAACGTCTATATCTACTCCCAGTTCAATATAAAAGCTCCCAAGCTACCTTCAATGCCGTATTTCTTAAAGGGTCTTTCAGCTAATAAACCCTTCTCTCTTTAAGATGCCTGCAAATACTCCTCTTGTTCATAGCTGTTATCATTTAAAATGTTATTAGACATTTTAAACAAATACCCTTCATTTGTCAATAGCAAAATAAAATTTTTTTGTATAAATTTTAATTCCCGGCTTATTCAAAAAACATGCCTCTGTTTTTCCTTTCAATCATTTCGTCAAATCTTGAAAGATATTCCTCAACGCTTTTAACATTGAAAATCCTTGAAATTCTGTTGTCGGCGCCGCTGTATACTTTCGTTGTGCTTCCCGCCCCTGCGGCGGCGACAGTCTGTTTTTCCTCCATTATTTCCACGTTGTAAAAGCTTTCGGCTCCTTTTTTGCAGTATCCTATATTCTCAAAATTTCCAACCATATTTTTCTGCCTGTACATATAGTATGGTTTCATTCCAATAAGGCCTGCATATCTGCCGGCCGTTTTAAGCATATTTTCGATTTCGGAAATTCCCGCAAGGCTGTAATCGTTAAAATTCTCTTTAAGTCTGGAAGCCCTCTTCACTGCAAGCGTATGCACAGTGATACTTTCGGGTTCAAGCCGCGCTATCCGATCCATAGTATTTTCAACATCAGAAACGCTTTCACCAGGAAGCCCCAGTATTAAATCCATATTTATATTTTTAAAGCCCTCGTTCCTTGCCATATTAAATACAGACACAATATCCTCAACCGTATGCCTTCGGCCTATTAAATCAAGAGTTTTCTGATTCATTGTCTGAGGATTAACCGACACCCTTCCCACATTATGCTTTTTCATTACTTTAAGCTTTTCCGAAGTAATCGTGTCGGGCCGCCCGGCTTCAACCGTAAATTCAAGCGCGCCTTCGGCGTCAAAATTCATGTTTATGGCCTCCAGCAGTCTTTCCAACTGCGTTTCGTTTAACGACGTAGGCGTTCCGCCTCCTATGTAAATTGACATTAGGCGCTTTCCTTCTGCTTTTAACGATATAAATTTAAGTTCTTCTATAAGCTTGTCTATATATAAATCAACAATATTTTTATATTTATCTATCGGATATGACGTAAAAGAACAATACAGGCACCTTGTCGGGCAGAAAGGTATTCCTATATAAAGGCTGTAATCATATTCGTGGTTTTTTTCGAGAATTTCCCTTTCAGCCCTTGCAACCTCCATTGTCAAACTCGCCTTTTCAGCCGATACAAAATATTTTTCCGTTAAAAAAGAATACGCGTCGGCTTCATCTGCTCCGGAACTTATAAGTTCGTTGACCGTCTTAGCGGGCCTTATTCCCGTTATCATTCCCCATTTAGGGGTATATCCCGTAATTTCTCTGAAACACTCATATAAAGCCAGCTTAATAACGCGCTTTTTTTCCCTTTCAGATATATTTTCCCCGCCGTGGGCAAATATTTTTTTTATCAGCGAAACACCGTCTTTAAAAATTTCCGCCCACGCAAAACTACTGTCAAATCCGCTTAAAGCACATATGCCCGACGTTTCAATACAATCCGTTTCATAATAGTGCAGGTTAGGATAAAAAACCTGCGCTATAGTTTGAACTTCATGGCCAAGTCCATGCCCTTTCAAAACATACTTTATCATCGCTTCAGCCTTTCACAAAAGGGTTAAACTTTTTTTCAAAGCCAATACGGGTTTCGCTGCCGTGTCCAGGGTATACAACCGTTTCATCGGGAAGTTTATAAAGTCTATTCTTAACGCTTGAAATAAGCCGTTCAAAATTTTCGCTTGAAGGATAGCCTTTTCCGTCTTTAACAGGCGGATTTGGAAAATCCGTCCTGCCAATTGAGGCATAAAAAAGCGTATCTCCTGAAAAAACGATACTATCCTCCTCGCTATAGTAGCAAACTCCCCCTATGGTATGTCCCGGAGTATGGATTACCTTAAGTTTCAGGCTTCCGAATTGAAATACGTCCCCATCCTCAAACACTATGTCAGGAGAAAACTCAACTTTTCCGCATATAGTCCCGCTCAGATTTGCTTCCTCGTCTTCCAGAACGGGGATCTCCCAGCTGTGAGCCGCAACAGGCCAGTTATATTTTTCTTTTATCTCCGGTATGGCGCCTATATGGTCGCCGTGGCCGTGAGTTAAAAGTACAGCTTTAACATTTATTCCGGTTTCCTCGACAAGAGACATTATTTTCTTTGCATCGTTTCCCGGATCAATTATGACGCCGTCCATTGTCTTTTCATCATAATAAAAATATACGTTCTGATCCATTGAACGGACAACATGTTTAAACAATTTCATATTTTCCTCCTAAAAAATTCGCTCGCTGTCCAAAAGTATTGTAACAGGGCCGTCGTTCATAAGCTCCACCTTCATATCGGCCTGAAAAATTCCGCTTTCAACCTTCACCGTAAGCTCTTTTGCCTTTTCTACAAGACGCGCGTATTTCCCTTCTGCTTCGGACGGGGATGCGGCCGCGGAATATCCCGGCCTCCTGCCCTTTCTCGCATCGCCGTAAAGAGTAAAATTAGGCACAATAAGAAGCTCGCCCTTTATATCTAAAAGCGATAAATTCATTTTGCCGTTTTCATCTTCAAAAATTCTTAAATTTATAATCTTGTCAAGCATATAGTCCATCGTTTTTTCGTCATCGGAAGGCAGGAAGCCGAAAAGCGCCATAATCCCCCTGCCTATTTCCCCGACATTTTTTCCTTCGACTTTAACGCTTGCATACCCGCACCTTTGTATAACAGCACGCATAAAATCCCCCTTTAACCTGTAACCCTCTCAATCTCGTCAACCCCTTTGACAGACAAAAACTTCCTGCATATTATGTCAAGCTGTTCTTTGCCGCCAATCTGCATAACAACGTTGAATACCGCCGTGCCGTCTTTAAGGCTTCTGCCGTTAAATGATTTAACTAGCAGGTTTTCCTCCGACAGTACCCTTGAAACGTCCATTATAAGCCCGTTTCTGTCTGTGCATATAAGTTTTACCTCTGCCGTAAACGATACGTCGCTGTTGGCCGTCAACGCTACGTCCCATTCGGCGTCTATAAGGCGGTGACGTTCAATTTCGTCAAGATTTATAATATTAATACAGTCCGTCCTGTGTATCGAAACGCCGCGTCCCCTTGTAACAAAGCCGACTATTTCATCACCCGGAACAGGGTTGCAGCAGTGTGAAAACCTGACGCTTACATCTCCGACCCCTTTAACCACAACGCCGCTTCCGCGTTTCTTCCTGCTGGCTTCCTTTTTAGCCGCCGAATCGGCCATTTTCCTGATAATATCCTCGGCCGTCTGAGCCTTTTTCGCCTCTTTCTGGACTTCTTCAATAAACCTGTTTATAACCTGGCCTTCTTTCAGGCCACCGTATCCGACTCCGCTGCAAAGAGCGTCCCATGATTTAAACGCAAATTTTTTGCATACGATTTCCACCCATTCGGGTTTAAGCAGATCGTTAAGGGAGTATCCCTTTCTTTTGGCGTCGGCTGCAAGAAGCTCCTTGCCTTTAATAATATTTTCTTCTTTATATTCTTTCTTAAACCATTGATTTATCTTTGTTTTTGCCTGAGAGCTTTTAACAATATTAAGCCAGCCCCGGCTTGGACCTTTGGAATTTTGGCTGGTTATAACTTCAATCCTGTCGCCGTTTTTAATTTTATAATCAAATGTGACTATTTTACCGTTAACCCTAGCCCCAACCATTTTATTGCCGACGGCGCTGTGAATCATATATGCAAAATCTATTGGCGTCGCTCCTTGAGGAAGGCTTATAACATCCCCGTGCGGAGTAAATGCATAAACCTGTTCGTCATATATATTTAAGTCTGATTTTATAGTGTCCATGAACTCTTTATTATCGCTCATGTCTTTTTGCCATTCAAGTATCTGCCTCAACCATGCAAGCTTTTCCTCGGATTTATCCTGAACCCCGCCTTGGGGAGTAGTTTTTCCTTCCTTATATTTCCAGTGTGCGGCTATACCATATTCGCTTGTCCTGTGCATTTCAAACGTCCTGATCTGCACTTCAAAAGGCTCGCCTTCCGGCCCTATAAGAGTATTGTGAAGCGACTGATACATATTAGGCTTAGGCATTGCAATATAATCTTTAAACCTTCCCGGCATAGGTTTATACATATCGTGCACAATACCTAAAACGGCATAACAGTCCCTTACGGTTTCGACTATTGCACGAACCGCAAAAAGGTCGTAGATCTGATCAAAAGTCTTGTTTTGGTTTTTCATCTTTTTATAAATGCTGAAAAGATGCTTATTGCGCCCGTAAACCTTGCCGTTAATTCCCATCTCTTTCATTTTGGCCGAGAGATCCGCAACAATGGTATTAACATATGTTTCCTGCTCGTCGCGTTTAAGAGCTATTTTTTCGCTTAGGCTTTCATAATCTTCCGGATAAAGGTATTTAAAGCACAGATCCTCCATTTCAACTTTAATCTTCGAAATGCCGAGCCTGTTGGCAAGCGGGGCGTATATATCAAGAGTTTCCTGCGCTTTTTCCGTCTGCTTTTCCGCACTCATGTAATTAAGCGTGCGCATGTTGTGCAGCCTGTCCGCAAGCTTTATAAGTATTACACGGATATCCTTAGCCATTGCCATGAACATTTTCCTGTAATTTTCAGCCTGTATTTCTTCTTTGGAAATTGAAACGGAATAAGACAACCGTCCAAGCTTTGTTACGCCGTCTACAAGTATTGCAACCTCTTCTCCGAAAAGCCTTTCAATATCAAAATAAGTATACGGCGTATCCTCTATGGTATCATGCAGGAGCCCGGCTACAATACTTTCCATGTCAAGCTCAAGATCTGCAAGTATATATCCCACTTTAAGCGGATGGATTATATACGGTTCTCCTGATTTTCTAAGCTGTTTGCTGTGAGCGCTTATAGCAAGCCTGAATGCGTTATCAAGCATTGAAAAGTCTTTTGTTGGATGGTACTGTGTTATTCTGTTTTTCAATTCAAGATATAAATCATTTTCAACCGACATACACACAACCCTCTTCTAACTAAAAATCCCTATCTAAAAAATGAATATAAGATACATTATAATTACGCAAATACAAGTTTGCAAGAAGTGTTTTGTTTTTTTATATTTTAAAGCGCGTTAAATGGTATGCTTCCGTTTTATTATGAAGTATTCCGCCTGTTTTTGCTGCAGACATAAATTTTTCTTTGCCGCCTTATTAATTATTTTTAAAAACAGGCCTTTTATTGGCGTTTTTTATTATGTATAATAATAATAAACCAAAAGTACGGAGGACATCAAATATGAAACACCAAAAATTATTAAGTTATGTACGCCGCGCCGTTGAAGACTATAAAATGATAAATGAAGGCGATAAAATAGCTATAGGCATTTCAGGAGGCAAAGACAGTATATGCACACTGCTTGCCCTTGCGGATCTCAGGCGCTTCTATCCCAAAAAATTTGAAATAGAAGCCGTAACAGTTTCCCTCGGCTTCAAAAATGCCGACTACAGCGCAATAAATGAACTTTGCAGTAAAATCGGCGTAAATTATACAGTAGTGGAAACCGATATAGGCCAGATAATATTCGAGGAACGAAAAGAAAAAAATCCCTGCTCTTTATGTGCTAAAATGCGTAAAGGCGCGTTAAACGACACGGCCGAAAGTTTGGGCTGCAATAAAATTGCCCTCGGACATAATAAAGACGATATCGTCGAAACCTTTTTTATGTCCCTTTTCTTTGAAGGCAGAATAAATACATTTGCTCCCGTAAGCTACCTTGACAGGAAAAAGCTGTATTCCATACGTCCGTTGATGTACGTCCCCGAAAACGAAGCCAGAAGCTATATTAAAAAAAATTCCATAGAAATAGTCAAAAGCCCGTGCCCGGCAGACGGCGCTACAAAGCGGCAGGAAATTAAGGAACTTATTTCCTCCCTCAAAAAAACTTATGACAATCTTGACGGCAAAGTTTTCAGCGCAATACAAAATTCATACATCAAAGGCTGGAGCAAAGAAGAATATAAATAAAGCAAAGGAGCGCCGTTATGGCTGAATTAACATATAACGAAGAACAACGACAAAAAAATACAATACATCTGCGCGAAATCATCTCCCAACTGCCCGGATTTGCCGACGTCTTTTTCAGGAGTATTGCCCAAAATACATCCGTTAAAACAAGGATAGCATACGCATATGATCTTAAAATATTTTTTGCTTACCTTACAGAATACCATCCTCGCTTTAAAGGCAAAAATATTTCAGATATAGATATTTCAGACATGAAATCCGTACAGTCCGAAGACATAGACAGATTTATGGAGTACGTTACATATTATGAGAAACCAAACCCGCAAAATCCCGAAGAAGTCGTCGCGCATACAAACGACGAAAAAGGAAAGCTGAGGAAATTGTCGGCAATAAGACGTATGTATAAATATCTTTATTCAAAAAAACTTGTTGACGCAAACCCGGCCGGTATCGTCGAAGGCCCTAAAATACACGAAAAACCAATAGTCCGTATGGATGTAAACGAAATGTGCAATTTTCTTGATGAAGTTGAAAACGGCAGCAATCTTTCAAAAGGCCAAAAGAAATATCATTCCCACACACAGAAAAGGGATCTTGCAATCGTCACTCTTATGCTTGGCACCGGCATGCGCGTTTCGGAATGTGTCGGCATAAACAAAAACGATATAAATTTTGACAGCAACGCCGTTAAAGTTACGCGCAAAGGCGGGAACGAAGTTATACTTTATTTCGGCGAGGAAGTACGCGAAGCCCTGATCGACTATATAGAAGAAAGGAAAAATAATCCGGCGGATACGGAGGACGCGCTTTTTATATCCATGCAGGGAAAACGCATAAATGTACGCACGGTGCAGAACCTTGTAAAAAAATACGCAAAAGCTTCTGTACAGATTAAAAACATATCTCCGCACAAACTAAGAAGCACCTACGGTACGAACCTATATAACGAAACAGGCGATATATATCTTGTCGCCGACGTTTTGGGCCATGCCGACGTTAACACAACAAAAAAGCATTATGCGCAAATGGAAGAAAGCAGGCGAAGGAGCGCGCCTAAATTCGTAAAGCTGAGAAGGGAATAAATATGGAAAATAAAAAAAACAATATCGACAATATAGAATATATGCTGAGCGCCCATACTTCCGCCGCCGAGGGCAGCGGCATACCGTCCGCCGTTTTGATACCGATAACGGAATACAACGGCAGCCTTCATCTTATTTTAACGCAACGTTCCCTTAAAATGAAACGCCAGCCCGGCGATTTTTGTTTTCCTGGCGGCCATGGCGAGCTCAACGAAACGCCTGCCGAAACCGCCGTTCGCGAAACATGTGAAGAAATCGGCGTATGCGGCGAAAACATAAAAATACTAGGCGAAACCGATTTTATTGTCACAAGCTACGGCGCATACATAAGGCCGTTTGTCGGTTATATTGACGGCATAAAACCCGATGAATTCAAAATAAATCCTGATGAAGTGGAAAAAATTATCCTAATTCCTTTAAGCTTCTTTATAAACACGACGCCGCGGCTTTCCGTTGTCGAATTAGAGCCGAAATTTCCGCCCGACTTCCCGTTTCACCTTATACACGGCGGAAAAGATTATAAATGGGGCAAAGCCCTTATGAAAGAATGGTTTTATGATTATGAAGGCAATATTATTTGGGGGCTTACGGCTAGGATTATAAATAACTTCAAATCCATAATAAGCATTTAGCAAAATATCTGCCGCATAAAAAATTAAGCGTAACAGAGTTAGCGGCAATCGGCGCTCTGTTACGCTTTTTTATTTATCGATTGCACTGATTATTCGGGCATAATAACTCCGGCTTTGTCATCGCCGGGAGATTGAGCCCATGGATCTCCCGTTACGGCAAACATTTGGTCATGCCTTGCTTCTTTTGTAACTGTTCTTACAGTATCTTTCGCATTTAAAACCTCGTCTTTGAGGCTTATGCCAAAACCGGGCCTGTCGCTGAGATATATATGGCCGTCCCGTATATCAACCCCATTGTCCGTAATATCAAACGTTTTGTACAGCGCACGTACGGTTTCAATCCCGTTAGTGTTAGGGCAGCTTATCATCAAATGCGCAACAACCATTGTCATTACAGGCGAGCCGCAGTTATGGGTAGTTACGGGCAAATGATAAGCGTCAGCCATAGCCGCTATTTTTTTGCACTCTGTAATGCCTCCGCAATAGCTTACGTCAAACATAGCAATATCACATGCGTCTTTTTCAAACAGTTCCCTGAACTGATATTTTGTTGCAAGCCTTTCGCTTGCCAGTATGGGGAGTTTTGTTTTTTTGCGCAGGCTGGCAAAACATGAGATATTGTCAACAGGAATGGGATCTTCAAACCACATCGGATCATACTGCTCCAACTCCTCCGCAACGCGGACGGCCATAGGCATATTCCATCTCGAATGACATTCAAGAGCTATTTCCATTTTATCGCCTACAGCGTCGCGTATTTTTTTAAAAGGCGCAAGGCCCTTCCTTATGTCTTCCCTTGTAACATACTGCCCGTTATATTTTGTTGAAAGCGCGTCCAAAGGCCAAATTTTCATGGCTTTTATACCGTTTTTAAGCAAATCTTCGGCAAGCTCTCCAGCGTCCTCCATAAACCGCTCCCTGTCGCGTATATTTCCATAGCTTATGCATGTGTTGTAAATCCTTAGGCTGTCCTGTGTTTTTCCTCCCAAAATATCATACACAGGCATGCCCGCCGCTTTTCCTTTAATATCCCATAAAGCCATATCTACGGCGCCCATTGCGCGCATTTCCGCTCCCATATACCCAGTATAATTTGCACTGTCATACATCATGGCCCAAAGTTTTTCGTTCTGAAGAGGGTTCTGCCCGAGTATAATTTCGGCGCAGAAATTATGTACTGCCGTTTTGGTAAGTTCAACTTTGTCTGTGGCCTCGCCTATGCCTGTAATTCCTTCGTCCGTATGAACCATAACCCAAATGTGCCGCGGATGCGCCGGTAATTGTATCGTTTCGACAGCCGTAATTTTCATAATTATTCCTCCTTTAAATATGTACTATGCTCTGATTTTACATTATACATCATAATGCCGTTTTATATTGAACACATCTTTCAAATAAGCTTTATAATGAGCCATTGTGAAAAAATTATTTAAAAATTTTAAGCATTATGGGTCAATATAAATTACATAGTTTCTTTTAACCACAGATCGACACATTCCAGCTCTTTCTCAGAATGGAAATAGTGCCCTGCTTCATTAATAATATCAAGCCTGCAACCAAAAGCATCGGCAAATTCCTTAATAAGCTCCACACCACATATATCGTCGTTCCCGCCGCATAAAATATATGTGCATACATCCCATTTTTCCACCGGGTTTGATAAAACATAGCAATAATAGTCCCAATATAAAATCTGCCCTATGGGAGTTTCCATCTCACCATTTTCTTTAAGCCGTTCTTTAGTTATATTAAATAAACCCATCATATTTTCAATAACATGTTTCATATCTGTAACCGGCGAAAGAAACCATGCCCTTGAAATATTCCTGCCGCTATATGCCAAAAGACTGAAATATGCTCCCATACTGACTCCAAAAACGCTTATATTTTTATATCGGAGTTTTGCATAGTTATAAACAGTTTTCAAATCTTCCACACAATTCTGTACCTTGCACAGAGCGCCTTCATGTTTCCTCCCGCCGTGTTCGGCAAGATCGAAACTTAATACCTGATAGCCATTGGCAGCGGCATTCTCGGCCATAATCCTAATCGGCGCATCCGTTTTGTTTGACATATTGCCATGAACGGCAATAATAACATTCTCGGATACTTCACCCCATAGCGCCGCGGGTATATTATATATTTTAAAATAGTTAATATTCATATATTACTTTCCTTTACTGTTTAATAAATAATAATCCGTAAAAACCGTCCGCCTGATATATGAAAGCGTTGAATTTTGCAGCAGATATTCTGCTAATATAACATACAGTAAAATTCCATAAACAAACATATTATATATAAAATAATTCTTTTCATCAAACTTAATCTTCAAAACAGAAAATCTATTTTTTACAGGCAGTATATTTAAACAGTCGCTCCTAATCATAAATTGATAAAAAAGATACCAAAAAGTTCATTTATACGACAAAACGCCGCGTTCCAAAACTGAAAAACACGGCGCATATATCAATACTTATTTAATCATTCCGCTTTCTTTGATAGCGTTGACAAGCTTCTTAATCTCGTCAACATTTTTAACAAGGGCAAAACGGACATATCCTTCCCCAAGGCTTCCAAAAACGCTTCCCGGCACACAAAAAACGCCCGTCTTATCAATAAGTTCAAGCACAAACTTTTCTGAATTTGTATAGCCTTTCGGAAGAGGAGCCCAAGCAAACATTGTCCCTTCCGAAACGCAGCCGTCCCACCCTATCTCTTTAAGGCCAAGACAAAGCGCGTCTCTTCTTGCCTGGTATTCTTTCCTGTTGATTTCAATGCTTGTCTGCGGCCCTTCCAATGCCGCCACAGCCGCTTTCTGCACAGGAAGAAATATGCCGTAATCAATCTGGCTCCTAAGCTTTTTAAACTGTGCGATTATGTCTTTATTTCCAAGCGCAAAAGAAATTCTGCTCCCCGTTAAATTATAAGCTTTTGAAAGCGAATTAAACTCAATCCCAACTTCTTTGGCGCCGTCAATGCTCAGGAAAGAAATTCCTTCGTTTCCGTCATATACAAGCTCGCTGTAAGCGTTGTCATGTAATATAACAATATTATATTTTTTTGCAAACTCAATAAGCTCCTTATAAAACTCTTTCGGTGCAAGGCGGCATATAGGATTTGCAGGATAAGATACAATCATAGCTTTAGCGGCCGCCGCCGTTTCCTCGCTTATAGAACTAAAGTCGATAAGATAGTTATTTTCTTCCCTTAATTCATACTCGACAATTTTAGCGTCGTTCAAGGCCGGCCCAAGGCTGAAGATAGGATAGCCCGGGTTAGGTACAAGCACAATGTCCCCCGGATTACAAAGAGTAAGGCATACCCGGCTTAATCCTTCCTGCGAGCCATAAAGCGACATTATTTCATCGCTCTCAAGTTCAACATTATATCTTCTCTTGTACCAGTTTTTCACAGCATTTATAAGTTCATCTGAATCCGTAATTGCATATTTATAATTTTCAGCATATTTTGAAGCCTCCGTAAGCGCTTCCATAACATGTTTATCAGGCACAAAATCCGGAGTTCCAACCGATAAATCATAACATTCCTTCCCTTGTTTCAATCTGTCTTTTTTTAAATTGGCAAGCGTAGTAAATATACCTTCTTTTATATTATCCATTCTGTCTGCAAACTTTATTTCCAATTCTGTTCCCCCCAAATAATCCAAAAATAAAAGATACAACTTAAAAATCAGTATAATTGCTAAAACATACTTTTTCAACCATTATTTACAAAGTTTGGGGAATATTTTGCGGCAATCAAAACAGCTTCTATCATACTAACGGCGCTTACAATATTTTTGCCGGCTATATCCATTGCCGTCCCATGATCTACGGAAGTCCTTAATATAGGCATTCCCAACGTTATGGCTATAGTCCTTTCAAAGTCAAGGGTCTTTGTCGCTATATGTCCCTGGTCATGATAAAGCGAAAGCACGCTGTTATATCTGCCTTGAAGCGCCAAATGGAAAACCGAATCCGCGCCTACCGGCCCTTCTACATTATATCCCATTTTTTTAAGTTCATCTATAGCCGGAGAAACATGTTCAACTTCCTGCATGCCGAAAAGCCCATGCTCGCCGCTGTGCGGATTAAGCCCGGCAACAGCCATTGTACCTTCGTTTACTCCGAGTTTTTTAAGTTCTTCTGTACATCTTATAACATAATCTATGATTCTTTCTTTTTTTACCATTTGGCATGCTTTTTCAAGAGAAACATGGCGCGTCAGGAAAAAAACCCTAAGTCCCCTTACTTCAAACATTGTCAAAGGATCTTTTGTGTTTGTAAGCGCTCCAAATATTTCAGTATGCCCTATATAATTTATACCGCCCATTTTTAACGCTTCTTTGTTTATAGGCGTTGTTGCAACGGCGTCAACTTTGCCTTCCATGGCAAGGGCAACGCATTTCTCTATATACTCAAAAGCGGCTTTTCCGCACATTCCCTGTATTTCGCCGATTTTAAAAGAAGCCGTATCAATATTTTTAAGGTCGATTAAATTTATAGTTTTTTCATCATATATGCCGTCTTCAACATTTTCAATGCAGTTAATTTTGAGGTCTGCCCCGGTTATATTAATCGCATTTTTAATTATATTAAGCTCGCCGACAACCACGCATCTTGCGGCCTCAAAAACCGATTTGTCGGCGACGGCCTTAACCGTGATTTCAGGCCCAACGCCTGCAGGATCCCCTATGGGTATAGCAATTAAAGGTTTCATTTTTACACTCTCCCAATAAAACAATTTGCCGAATAGTATATCATAATTTTTAAATAAAATAAACCCGCCTAAAAATTTTAAGCGGGTTTAAGCTCAAATATACATTTGTAATTAAATAAACTTACATATCCTCTGCATTGAACATTCGTTAAATCCAAAAGCTTCAGCCTTTGTAACTTTCCCGTTTGCAACCGCTATAAACTCGTCGAACAGCTTCTCTCCACATTCGTCTATAGACATCTTTCCGTCAATAACAACGCTTGCATCAAAATCTATATTGTCAATCATATTCTTATATGTTTTGCTGTTTCCGGTTACTTTTATAACAGGAGCAATTATGTTTCCTGTGGGAGTTCCCCTTCCGGTCGTAAATATAATAGCCTGGCATCCGCCTGCAACCATTGCCGTTATACTGGCAATATCAAAACCGGGAGAATCCATAATAAGAGCGCCTTTTTTGGTTGGCATTTCCGCATATTTAAGCACTTCGACTATAGGCCTTGTGCCCCCTTTATATATACAGCCGAGAGATTTTTCTTCAATCGTAGAAATTCCGCCTTCTTTATTGCCGGGAGTAGGCTGGCCTGTCCTGAGATTTTGATTAACATTTGCAAGGTGATCTTCAAGGTCTTTGCATATGCCGATAATCTGTTTTTTTATTTCAGGCGTAGCCGCCCTTTTTGCCAATACATGCTCGGCTCCTATAAATTCAGTTGTTTCGCTCATAACCGCCGAACCGCCGAGATCAACAATCATATCCGAAACTTTGCCTACTACAGGATTAGCCGCAAGCCCGCTTGTAGCGTCTGAGCCGCCGCATTCTATTCCAAGGAAAAGTTCCGAAACGGGGTATTCTTTTTTAGGCACAAGCGAAGCTTCCTGAACCATTTTTCTTGCGGCGTTAACAGCCTTATTTATTGTGTTTACAGTGCCGCCCTCTTCCTGTATAACAAAAACCTCCAAAGGTTTATTTGTTTTTGCAAGTATAGCGTTTTTAACAATTTCCGGCGTACAGCCTTCACATCCAAGGCCGATAAGGACTGTTCCGTATATGTTGGGGTTGGCGGCAAAGCCTGAATACATTTCCGTACATATCTGAAGGTTTTGTTCAACCTCGGAACATCCTGCAGTATTGCTTGTGTAGACAGCGCCTTCAACCTGATCTGCAACAATACGGCATGTTTCGCTTGAACAAGCGCATGTAGGCAGTATCAACACTTTGTTCCTTATTCCAACCCTTCCGTCGGGCCTCCCGTATCCTAAAAAGTTCATAAATCAGTCCTCCTTATAAAATAAGAATATCTAAAAAATAAAATTATAATTCATCCTCATAATTGCGCGGCAAGCTTATAATGTTCTTATGGCTTATCCACTGGCCCGCCTCCGCGTCAACAACAATGCCGCCTATAATTTGACCGTATTTAATGATGTGTTCCCCATTTTTAATAGGCTTAACAGAAATTTTATGGAACGCCGGAATATCCTCTTTGGCAACTACGCTTTCGTTTTTTCCGTCCATTACATAATTTACCGTGTCTCCGGCCTTCACGTCCCCAACAACTGTAACTACATTGTCAATAGGCCTTAACATAATTGCATTTACACTCATTTCAAATTCCCTCCTTATAAATTGCGGATGTCTTTCAGTCCATGTTATCTTTCCTCATGAATTAATTATATATTAAAATATTTATATTTTCAACACTTTTAGTATTTTTTTTGCTGTTTATTTTTTTAACAGTTGTTTTTTTACTAAAGTGATTGCCTTTTAATCTTCTACAGTTTTATTTTTTCTTTACATGCCTTTATTTTGTGCAATTTGTACACAGTGAAATATTAACCGATTTACAAAATACTTAAACAATGCGGCTTCCAGACATCTGTACAATAATGCCGAATAAAAAATTGTATACAGGATACTTTAAAAAATGTCTTAAAAATCATTTATGCCAAATTTATGCATACTTTTCATGGATATTTCGATAACAAGTTTGAATATTTTTAAACGTCATTTTATTTGAAAAAAAATTCCTCTATGTATATAATATATAAGCATTATACAAACTATTAAATTAAAGGAGACATATGGTTATGGATTCATATGAATTTTTGTTGGCAATAGCTCTTATACTTTTATCAACCAAAACCTTTGGCCTTTTATCCACGCATGTTCACATGCCTCAGGTTGTCGGCGCCCTGTTAGCCGGCATAATACTCGGCCCCAGCATGTTAGGTTTTGTCGAAGAAACGGATTTCCTTTTAAAGGCCTCGGAAATAGGCGTAATAATGCTTATGTTCCTAGCCGGTCTTGATACTGACATTTCAGAACTTAAAAAAACAGGCCCGACGGCGTTTGTAATAGCATGCATAGGCGTTATAGTTCCGCTTGCAGGAGGATTTATTATTTATGATATTTTCTTTGTTGATACTTACACGAGCGACGTATTTTTAAGGGCTGCATTTGTTGGCGTTATATTAACGGCAACTTCTGTCAGCATTACAGTTGAAACTCTCAGAGAAATGGGAAAGCTTAAAGGCCCTGTAGGCACGGCAATTATGGGGGCGGCAATTATAGACGATATACTCGGAATAATACTGCTTTCATTCATGTCCGGCTTTACAGACCCTTCTGCAAAGCCAATGATGGTATTCGTAAAAATAGGCGGTTTCTTTGTTTTCTTGGCAATTATAGGAATTATTGTATACTGGTCTTTCCAAAAAATGGAGGTTGCATTTGGCCAAAAAAGAAGAATCGCAATATATGGCCTGGCCTTCGCCCTTATACTTTCATATATTGCAGAAAAATTTTTCGGCATAGCCGACATCACAGGGGCTTATTTTGCCGGACTTATTCTCTGCAATATAGCTAATACAAGGCAATATATTGCAAAAAAAGTAAACGTAGCGTCTTATTTGATGTTTTCGCCGTTGTTTTTTGCAAGCGTAGGTATAAAGACGGATATTCATTCCCTTACTTCACAATATATGCTTTTTGCCGTTGTGCTTCTGATAGTTGCGGTGTTGACTAAAATAGTCGGCTGCGGGCTTGGAGCCAAAATCTGCGGCATGTCTTCGCGTGATTCCCTTCGCGTTGGCGTAGGTATGATTTCCCGCGGCGAAGTTGCGCTTATAGTTGCAGACAAAGGAATGCAGGCCGGTCTTGTGGATCCTGCCATATCGCCTGCAATAGTGCTTGTAGTAATCGCTACGACACTTATGACGCCTATACTGCTTAATATTGTAATGAAAGAAAGAGGAAAAAGCCGTATCCCCGAAAAACAGCCTTACGTCGGCTAGCAAAATATCAGTTTTTACCGTAAAAAATAAGTAAAAGAATATTATATTCATTTTTGCTACAGCGTTAAAAAAGCCGCCATTAATGGCGGCTTTTTTAATATTATCAAAATAACACAAATTAAAAAATTACTTTTAAACAGCCTTTCACGCTGTATATAACTTATTAAACACAGTCATATCGGCTGTGCGCTGTTCAACGGTATTTTCCAATATTATTTTTACATTCTCACCCGCGGCTTTCTTTAACAATCCTGCCGCCGTCCACTGCCCCGTTATAACCGGCTAGTTCCGACTAAATTATCATTTATCCATAACCATACATTACGTACTCATAATGCGTATTCTTTAAACTGCGCTTTTCTCAATTAGCAAAAATAAGAATACCGCCTATGGCAAAATTACCCAAACATGTGAAAGTCATTGTTTTCAATACCGACGCTTATGCAAATAAATCAGACGCAAAGTTAATTTTCTTATTTTTCTCCCTTTTTTATCTTAAAATTAACAATTTATTCGCCTGTTTTTTAATGTTCAGTAAATAAATATAATTATCTCTTTACTTTTTTAAACTTTTAAAATAAAATACCGTTTATCAGTATGTAAATATATTGGCAAGCGTTCTTACCGCCGGCGATTTAATAAGCAGTTCCCCGTGTTCTGCAAGGTGATACTTTGATATAACAGTCGAAACATGCTTTTGACCGTATTCGTTTAAAATCATTTCAATGCTTTCAGTAGAAATGTCGTCGCCTTCATTATCATTTTGAAGCAGCATAAAATATTTATCCTGATATTTATAAAGCTGGCTGAAACCGTTGAATTTCGAATCGAGCCTTATAGACGCATCCGTTGCGGTATCAATATCTTTAAAAGAATATATGCATATGCCTTCGTCAGAAGAATGTTCCGGTATGTAATGTGAAATTGTTTTTTTCTTATATCGGTGCAGTGTTTTATTTTGTGAAACCAGTGAAATTTTTTCCTTCTGCGTTTCTTTATCGGGAAGTCTGGTAACAATTATCATAAGGCCGTCAACGGAAACCGGAGTTGCTTCCACCATAAGCGGGGCATTTTCAAAACAGAAACTGCATTCGTTAAAAGCCTGTTCCATAATGCTTCTGAATAATTCCTGCGTTTTTTCCGACGGTTTAATTAATTCATCAAGTTTAATATTTCGTTCTTTTAAATCATCGGATGTAAGGGTAAGTTTAATCTGGTTTTCACTTATTCTTTCGATTTTCATGGTATCACTTCCTCTCCGGGCAGCCGATTAATATACTGCCGCTATAATAAGTATAAATAATATTATGCTTAATGTAAAGAGGGTATTAATGTTAATGTTTCAAATTTGTAAGCGTTATGCCAATAAAATTAAGCCAACATTCATTTACAACAAGGAAGGAGATTTAAAATGTTCAAAAAGAAATTAATACCGCCGCTTTTAACGCTCATTATATGGTTTATAATGTTCTATGCGGCTCTGCCGCCCATTAATATACAATCCCAGGAATTCTGGTCGTTTGTCATAAGCATGATTGTTGTAGCCATAGTTGTAAACGGTTATGCAATAATAAAAAATATTTTAGAAAATCCGGAAGGGCTAACGTTTAGAGAACGTATAAAAAAATACAGGAAATTTGTAATTATTGCCGCTGCCTTTGCATTATTTTACGGTATAGGAACTCTTCTTTCCTCGCCTATACTAAGAGCCGGCCAATACAGTTCTCTTTTAACTGTCAACAGCAGCAATTTTGAAGACGATATAAAAGAAGCCGATTTCAGCCAAATACCAATACTTGACAAAGATTCCGCCGCCCTTCTTTCCGAAAGAAAAATGGGAAGCATGATAGATATGGTAAGCCAATATGAAGTAAGCGGATATTACTCCCAAATTAACTTCAAAGGCAGACCAGTCAGAGTAACGCCTCTTGAATACGGAAGCGTTATAAAATGGCTTACAAACAGAGGAACCGGCATACCCGCTTACATTCAGATTGACATGACAACCCAGGATGTGGAGCTTGTAAAACTTTCCGACGGCATAAAGATTTCCCCTTCGGAACACTTCGGGCGCAACCTTGACAGATATGTCCGTTTTAGGTATCCGACGGCAATGTTTTTAAATAAAAACTTTGAAATAGACGATAACGGAACTCCATATTGGATCTGCCCGGTAGCGTCAAAACGCATAGGGCTTTTCGGCGGGCTTGATGTTAAAGGAGCCGTACTTTTAAATGCCGTAACGGGAGAACACCAATATTATGATGTTGAAAATATACCGACTTGGATCGATAAAGTATATGATGCAGAACTGCTTGTACAGCAGTATGATTATTACGGAACGCTTTCAAACGGATATATAAACAGTATTTTCGGACAGCGAGGCTGCCTCCAGACAACAGAAGGATATAATTATATAGCATTAAACGACGACGTATGGGTTTATACAGGCATAACGTCGGTAACCGGGGACGAATCCATAGTTGGATTTGTGCTTATGAACCAGCGTACAAAAGAAACAAATTATTATCAGATCTCGGGGGCAAAAGAAATTTCTGCAATGAGTTCAGCCGAAGGCCAGGTACAGCATCTTGGATACAAAGCCACATTCCCGCTCCTTTTAAATGTCGGCGGTGAACCGACTTACTTCCTTGCTTTAAAGGATGCAGCCGGCCTCGTAAAAAAATACGCTATGGTAAACATAGAAAAATATCAGATTGTAGCCATCGGCGATACCATATCCGAATGTGAAAAAAATTATAAACAGATAATGTCCGAAAGCGGTATTGTAACGGCTCCCCCGGCTGATGAAAAAACATACTCCGGAAAAATAACAAACTTATGGGATGTTGTAATAGACGGCAATACCTGTATATTCATTGAATTGGATACCGGCAATGGCCTTTACGGAATCGAAGTTAAAAATAACCTGAATATACTTTCGGCAGCAGTAGGCGACAATGTTGAAATAGTAGGATATAAAACCGAAAATTCCGACGTTATTGAAATTTCCAAAATAAAAATAAACGGAAACCCTAATAAAATAAGTTACAGTTCATATACTACACTAGAAACGCCTGATGCTGAAACAAATGAAACAGATACAAATGAAACAAAATAACTCCATAAATAAGGCAAACCAAAAGCCCTGCATGTTAGTGTGCAGGGCTTTTAATCAACATAAATAGGGCAATTGAACAAACAGGCCTAAATCTCTTATTCATGTTCAACCAATTCAATATCTTCAGCAGAAATATTATTCTCCAAAGACGGAAGCTCATCCATAGAAGAAAAACCGAAATATCTTAAAAACTCTTTAGTTGTCCCAAACAATATCGGCCTTCCCGGCGCATCCTGCCTCCCAACTTCACATACAAGGCCTTTTTCAACAAGCTTATTAACAGCATGTTCGGCGCTTACGCCTCTTATATCTTCAATCATAGATTTTGTAACGGGCTGTTTATAAGCGATTATCGCAAGCGTTTCTAAAAGCGATTGCGTAAGGCCCTGCTTCCGCGCCGTTTTATAAATACTGCGGATATAATCAAAACAGTCCGCCGCCGTACACATTTGATATGAACCGTCCAGTTCTACTATGCGGATTCCACGTTTTTCACTTTCATACTTTTCAGCAAGGGAATTTATTATGGCTTTGGTAGTCGCTTTGTCCATTCCCACAGCATCTGCAATTACCGTCAGGCTGACTGCGTCGCCGGAAACAAATAATATCGCTTCTACAACGGCTTCAAGTTCTGACAGTTTCATTTATACCACTTCCATTATATTTAGTTATTATAATATCGTCAAATATTCCGTTTTGGCTTATACTCACGCTTTTAACCTTAATAAGTTCCAGCAGAGCGAGAAATGTCGTAATTATTTCTGATTTACGCGCGCCTTTCCTAAATATGTCGTTAAATTTTACCTTAGGCGAAACTATAAGCAGATCCTTTATATAGCTGATTTTATCTTCTATAGTAAATAAATCCCTTTCAACCGAATTAAACCCTGCCCTTATTTTATCCGTTTTGCGCTCCCTGCGGTTCATAACGCTGCAAAAAGCTTTGTATATGTCGTCAAACGTAACTCCATCCAAAAAAACATCGAGATTAATTTCATCCTGTTTTTTAAATATATCAATGGATGGATCCGCTTCTTTAAATACAAAAAAAGACGCCTGTTCTTCTCTTTCCCTAAATTCTTCCGTTACAATTTTAAATTTTTTATACTCAATGAGTTTTGCAACAAGTTCATCCCTGGGATCAATTTCCTCCTCGTCGTTTTCCTTATGCTTAGGCAAAAGCATCCTTGACTTTATTTCAATTAAAGTAGCGGCCATAAGAAGAAAACCGCTCATAGTATCCATATCTTTATTTTCAGCTTTTTCTATAACAGCAAGGTATTGATCCGTTATTTCAGCTATCGGTATATCGTATATATCAATCTTATTTTTTTCTATAAGGTGATATAAAAGGCTCATAGGGCCGGTAAAATTTTCAAGCTTTAAATTTATTTCCATGAAAACACCTTTTATTTAGGTTAATAAATTTGTTATTATATTAATAATCGGTGCAAAGATTATATTTGTATATCCCATAAAGAGCGCAAGCAAAAATACCATCTGTATTATTTTTTCATACTGTATATATTTGAAATAGCTGTTTGCAGGCATAGCAACCGAAAGCACTTTTAAACAGTCCATAGGTGTTATGGGAACAATATTATAAACGGCAATGGCAACATTTTTGCTTATAAGCCCTAAAAGTAAAATATAAATATAATAGTTGTCAACGTCAACGGCCTTAATTAAAATCCCGAACACGGCGGCGGCAACAAGATTTGAAACCGTTGGCAAAACAGCCGTTAACAGCGTCCCTTTTTTCCTGTCCTTGTAATAAAGCGAGCTTGTTTCGACAGGAAGCCCCCATCCAAACCCGGTTAAAAGCGCAAGCAAAAAACCTATCGGTTCAAAGTGCTTAAACGGGTTAAGCGTAAGCCTGCCATTATCCCTAGGGCGATTATCGCCAAGCTTTGTAGAAACAAACGCCCTCGTAAATTCATGCAGCGTAGTTGCGAAGATTACGCACGGCGCCTGAAGCGCCAATATAATAAGTGAATTCATAAACACAAAACCCTTTCAATTTTTTAATATATTGTAACTATATAATAATATCAAATTTTCCCTTTTAAGTCTATTATTTTATATTATCGCCGTCAAACAAAATTTATAAACTTTTCATACAAATCTTAAAAGCGCCGCCTAAACGGAACGGGCCATTTCTGCAGCGCTTCTTAATCATTATCAGAGCTTTCCTTTTAAAACTTCAACCGCTTTTATAAGTTGCGTATCTTCGTCCTCTATAATAACCGGGCCCGCCTCTTCAGGAAGTTCAACGACATAATCAGGCGTTATCCCTGTTCCCTGAATACAGACGCCGTTTGGCGTATAATATTTCTGTATTGTAATTTTAAGCGCCGAACCGTCCGGAAGGGTGTAAATATTCTGGACAAGCCCTTTGCCGAAAGTCTGTGTCCCGACAAGCTCGCCTGTTCCGCTGTCCTGCACGGCTCCGGCTAATATTTCCGACGCGCTTGCGCTGTTTCCGTTTACAAGCAGCACAAGAGGCACATTTACGCTTTCTTTATCAGAATTATAATCTGTTCTGTTTCCTTCTTTGTCTATCGTGTACACAATATTCCCTTCAGGAAGGAGCTTATCCGCAATTTTATTTACAACGTCAAGCAATCCTCCGGGGTTATTCCTGACGTCAATTATAAGCCCTTTCGCTCCTTCATTCATCAGTTCATCATATATTTTTGAAAATTGATCAAATGTGTTGGCTTTAAAACCTGAAATAGCTATGTAAGCAATATCGTCTTCAAGCATTTTGCCTGCCACAGACTGCACTTCTATTGCGCTTCTTTCAATATTAAAATCAATTTCTTTATTTTCACTTTGCCTGTATATGGTTATATTTACAAGGCTTCCCTCTTCCCCTTTAATTTTAGTAATCGCCTCGCTTATATCCATATCTTTTACATTAACGCCGTCAATTTTAGTTATAATATCTCCCGGAAGTATTCCTGCTTTTTCGGCAGGAGTGTCATCAATAGGAGACACAACAGTCAATGTTGAATTTTCATAATCCGCAAGTATTGAAACGCCTATTCCGTAAAAATTCCCGTTTGTACTTTCCATAAAGCTGTTAACCTGTTCCTTGCTTAAATACGAAGTATACGGATCGCCTATACTGTCAGCCATACCGTAATATATGCCTTCCACAAGCTTCTCATCGTCAACTCCGTCAACATAATATTTATCAAGCAAACCGCTTATGTAATTTATCTTATCCGTAACGTCAAATTCCGTTTTTGTTTTAGCGCTGATTGCCACAGACGCAACATTAAGGACGCCAAACGCTATAACAGCCGACACAACGCCTGTTGCCACCCCCGTGTAAAAGTTTTTTCTGTTCATTTATTCTCCATCTCCTTAAAAGGGATAATAATAAAAATATATTCTTTTATAATTTAAATTATTGCCGATTAGAAAAAATCTTAGATAAAATATTAAAATTGCAAAAATAACCTCAAAAAACATATATAATATGATTTTATATTTCATCAGTATAAATATTATATAACTTTACAAAATTATTTGTTTAATAAATTGTAAACATAAAAGAAGCCGATATGTATATTACAAATCGGCTTCTTAAATATTTGTTTAATTTAGTATTTTCAATACCAGCGTACCATCGGCAAATCATTGTTAACGCCGTTGCTCAGTAAAATTTGATGCAGTTCGATAATACCGTTGTGAAATGTTGCGGCGCATGACGACAAGTATAAATCCCACATACGCGCAAACCTTTCGTCAAACATTCTTTTAACTTCGTCCAAATGTTCTTTATAGTTCTTTTCCCAGCAAAGAAGCGTACGGTTATAGTGCATCCTAAGATTTTCAATATCTAAAGTATGGAATCCGTCTTCAGCCGCACATGATACCATTTCCCTAAGGCTTGGAACCATTCCTCCCGGGAATATATATTTCTTAATCCACGGATCTCCGGGATGCTCTTTTAGTGCGCTTATAAAATGCAGAAGAAAAAGACCGCCGGGTTTTAACGCCCTCTTTGCACAGTCCATAAAAAGCTGATAATTGTCACGGCCTACATGTTCAACCATGCCTACGCTCACGATTCGATCATATTGCTTCTTATGCTTTGGAAGATCTCTGTAATCCATAAGTTCAACATCGAGTAAACTTTCTAAACCTTCATTTACAATGCGTTTTTTAAATTCCTTATACTGTTCCCTGCTAAGAGTGATACCGGTACCGCAAACGCCGTATTTTTTAGCCGCTTCTATAAGCAAAAATCCCCAGCCGCATCCAATGTCCAAAAGCGACATTCCTTTTTTCAAATCAAGTTTTTTAAGTATATAGTCAACCTTATTGACCTGCGCCTGATAAAGCGTATCGTCATCATGTACAAAATAACCGCATGAATAACTCATAGTGTTATCAAGCCATAATTTATAAAAATCATTTCCTATATCGTAGTGGCTTTGTACTTCTTTTTGCTGGTTCTTTTTTGAAAGCGATGTAAAAACCAATTTTTTAAGCGCGCTCTCATCTGTAGAAAATTTATCCATCTGCCCCAAAAAATGATCCAAGGCATAATATAAATCGCCTTCAATTTCAAGTTCTCCGTTCATGTAAGCCTCGCCCAGCGCGATCGAAGTGCTGGTCAATAAATCTGACAGCGGGATTTCTTTATTAAATTTAACCGCAAATTCAGGCTCTCCGTCGCCGATCTTGTATTCCTTTTTGTTAGTCTTTACTAAAAAAGGATATTGGTTAAATTTCTCCAAAAATGAAATCAAAACATTCTCTTCTAACATACTCTCACCTTATTTCTAAATATCTTTATTTTCAGCTTCTAATTAGTTTTGCCGCAAATACGGCCGCTAATTCATTCTAAGGCGGAATTTTAATTTCTCAGTATATTCCGCCAACTTAAAAATAACTTTAGAACAGGCTGGATCAATAACAACCTTTTGCATATCGTTGAAGCAGTCCATTTTAAATTCAAATTTTTGTTTATTAAAAATCGATCCATATATTCGCTTTTCTTATAATTTACGGAAAACTCATATAAATGCCGCTCTATAAATCTAAATAACGGCAAACACCTTTGGCATCATCGCTCTGTTAAAATACAAAAAACACCTCGATATTTACAAAAAAACGTATACTTTTCTAATTATGGAAACAGCCCGGCAAATAACGGCACTAACCGCCGTCCCTGTTGCAAACCGTTCATATTCTTATACCATAAGGTATTTTCTTATAGATGAAACGCTTCCGAAAACTCCGAGACCGCAGCCTACAATAAGCGACGCCGGAAGAAGTTTTGCAAAAATTATATTTGCGTCTACAAAAGTCACAACATTTTGTATAATAGGGAAATTTTCAATTATCAGATTTCCAACTTTATCATAAAGCGGCCATGTTATAAACATAGGTATCGCGGCGCCTATAAGTCCTATAAGTATACCTTCGATAATAAACGGCCATCGTATGAACCAGTCTGTAGCGCCTACAAACTTCATTATATTTATTTCAGTCCTTCTCGTATAAACCGATATTTTAATAGTATTCATAATTATAACAACTGAAATAACAGCAAGTATGGAAATTATTACAACGCCTACAACGCCCAAAACTTTATTAAGATCAAGAAGCATTTGCGTTTCCGTCTGGGCATGGCGCACATTATTTATCCCCTTTACATTGTTTATGTCCGCAAGTACCTGCGATTGATTCTCGATACTGTCAATAGATATTTCAAACGAGTGTGAAAGCGGATTATTTTCACCTTCAAATCCATCAAGTATACCGTTGGCGTCCCACTCAACCTTCAGTTCTTCCAACGCTTCGTCAGGCGAAATGTATATAACATTCGTAACATGCTCTATATCATTTAAATCGTTGCTGATTCTGTTAATTTCATCAGAAGACAAATCTTCGTTCAAAAAAACCGCAATGCCTATAGTATCTTCGATCTGATCAAGTATTGAAGACAAGTTCGTTATCATGCAAACCGAAATCGAAACTATAAATATACAGGCTGCAACCGTAGCAATGGACGCTATAGTCATCAACCTATTTTTCAAAAGACCCGTAAAGCCCTCTTTAAAATAATACCTAATAGAACTAGGCCTCATCGCTGTAACCACCTTTTTTTACATCTCTAATAACATGCCCGCCTTTAAGTGTTATAACCCTCTTTTGCATAGCGTCTACTATATCTTTTGCATGGGTTGCGACAACAACAGTAGTGCCTCGTTTATTTATTTCATCCAGCAGGCACATTATGTCCCAAGCCGTATCCGGATCGAGATTACCGGTTGGCTCATCTGCAATAAGTATAGGCGGATTATTTACAATGGCCCTTGCAAGCGCTGTACGCTGCTGTTCGCCGCCTGAAAGCTGGTTCGGCAGGGCTTTCGCTTTATTCTGAAGGCCGACAAGCGAAAGCACGGTAGGAATATTCCTTCTTATCTGGCTTCTGGGAGCCTCTATAACCTGCATTGCAAACGCTACGTTTTCATAAACATTTTTTTGAGGAAGAAGCCTGAAGTCCTGAAACACTATTCCCAAGTTCCTTCTTAAATAAGGTATTTTGTTTCTTTTCATTTTAGTCGTATTTATTTTATTTATAACTATCTGTCCGCTTGTAGGGTTAAGTTCCTTCATAAGCAGTTTGATAAGCGTACTTTTTCCCGATCCGCTTGAACCTATAATAAATACAAACTCGCCTCTTTCTATGTGTATTGAAACATTTTCAACACCGGCGGAACCGTTTGGATATACCTTTGTTACATTATCTACTCTAATCATCCCTAAGGAAACTCCCTTTCATTTCTTCAAAAACATTTGGATTAAAAAGTCATTTTCTCCATGTAAAGCATATATTTGCTCACCATAAGGGTAATTTTAAATATAATCGCATCGTCGAAGTTGCGCAGATCAAGCCCAGTCATTTTCTGAAGCTTATCAAGCCTGTAAACAAGAGTATTCCTGTGAATATAAAGCTGTCTTGAAGTTTCCGAAACATTAAGATTGTTTTCAAAAAATTTACCTACCGTTGCAAGCGTTTCTTCATCAAAATCGTCAATAGTAAGCCCGTGAAGCACTTCTTTGATAAACATTTTGCAAAGCGGTATAGGAAGCTGATAAATAAGCCTTCCAATTCCCAGCTGTTCATAATTAACAATAGATTTTTCCCCGTCAAATATCCTTCCGACCTCTATAGCCATCTTAGCTTCTTTGTATGAGCGTGAAACGTCTTTTAAATCAGTTACGGCAGTTCCTATTGCAATAAATGTTTTGCTTCCAGTTTCGCCGTTTAATGTGTCGCTTATTTGTTTGGCTGTTTTTTCTATATCTTCAAGAGTTTCTTTTTCGCGTATTTCCTTAACAAGTATAATACAATGTTCGTCCACAGCCGTAACGAAATCCTTTGTTTTGGCCGGGAAAATATTCCTAACCATTTCCACAATATTCATGTCCTTATCAATATCTGTTTCGATAAGATAAACAATACGCTTAACATTATTTTCAATATGAAGTTTCTTAGCCCTGCTGTATATATCGACAAGGAGAAGATTATCCAAAAGCAGGTTTTTAATGAAATTATCCTTGTCATACCTTTCTTTATACGCCACAAGAAGGTTTTGGATTTGAAACGCCGTTATTTTACCGATTCTATAGCTTTCTTCGTCTTCGCCCTTCACCTGAACCACATATTCAGGCACATTGTTGTCATAAACCTTAAAATATTGATATCCAAGCACAAGCTGGCTTTCAGCAGGTGAAACAACAAAGCTGTCAATATCCTCCACCATGCTGCCGTTCATTTCCGGCCCTTCCGTGGTAGCTATTATTTTTCCTTCTTTTTCAATTACGCTTAATTCTTTCCTAGTAATGTTTTTAAGCCCATCAATGGTACTTTGTAAAATCTGATTTGAAATCATTGGCTCACCCCGTAAAATATACTTTGATTTAATAGCTACTTAAATTATCGCGCTTCCAACAACACAAACTTATACAGTAAATAAATTTTGTATATATGAAAAATAACTATAAATAAAACTCCCTTTATAAGATAATACCAAAAAAGCCAAGAAAAATCTATAAAAAAATGACAATTTTTAATTTTTTTGTTGTTTGTTAAACTTTCACACAGAAATATGCGTTTCCGCTGATTTAAATATCCTCGAATATATTAATTCCCGGTTAATCGGCGGCATACAAATCTTTAAATCCTTCGCCCATAACTTCCGTTATATCCGTAAGTATAATAAAAGCTTTCGGATCAAGGTTTCTTACAATTTCCTTGATCTTCGTTATTTCTTTCCTTCCAAAAACGCACATCAGCACTTCTTTGTTATGCCCCGTATACATTCCGCGGCCTTGAAGGGCCGTAACGCCTCGGCTGTTTTCTTTCATAATCCTTTCAGCTATTTCGCCGCTTTTTTCCGAAATAATAAATGCTGCTTTTGAAAACGAAAAGCCTTCCAGCAAAATATTTATTACTTTGCTGGAAATAAAAATCGATATTACCGCATACATAGCTTTTTCCGCTCCAAATATAAAAAAGCCGGCGGCTATTATCAAAAAGTTTACAACAAACATAATAGAAGAAATCGATAAATGTTTAAATTTTCTGTGTATCAAAGAAGCCATAAGTTCAACTCCTCCGGTGCTTGCCATTCCCCTAAGAACAAGGCCGATTCCAATACCGTCAATTATACCTCCGTAAATAGCAATAAGCATTAAATCCCCGTTATACGCCGGAAGGAATGACGTAATCTCAAGGGCGGCTGATAAAAACACCGTCGCAAAAATCGTTTTTCCCAGATAGCTTTTCCCAAGGAAAATATATGCCAATATAAAAAGCGGAAAATTTAAAACTATATTTGTTAACGATATTGGTATCCCTCCGTTAAATCTATCGGCCGTAATCGATTCGATAATAATTCCCAGTCCCGAAAATCCGCCTACAACCAAATTTGAAGAGAGGAAAAACACATTAATGGCAATAGCAATAATCAATGTCCCCGAAACGACAAAAACCGCATTTTTAGCCTTTAAACCAATACCGTCCATCATAATATAAACACCCCTAGTTAATTTTTTATAGCTTTAAGCGGCATATAAAACAAGGCAACAGCCGTACTTAATCCTTTTAACGTTTTTTCACATATGTTATAAGACGTTATCCCTTATACAAATATAAATCCCTTAAACTGCCTGCTATTTTTTATTCACCAGAACCTTAATGACAAACACGGGAAGGCGCATCATACGTTTCCATCTCGACGGCTGTTTTATAAGCCTGTAAAACCATTCAAGGCCGAGCTTTTGATATATTTTAGGCGCGCGTTTTAAATTTCCCGCCATTACGTCAAAACTTCCCCCGATACCTATTGCAACCTTAGCGCCAGTAAACCTTAAATTTTCATATATCCATTTTTCCTGTTTGGGCGCTCCAAGACCTACAAAGAGCATATCAGGCGAAAGCCTTTTAATTTCCGATATTATTTCTTTTTCCTCTTTTGCCGAAAAATATCCATTTCTTGTGCCTATTATTTTTAGACCCGGATGATCTTTCATCAGTTTCTTTGCCGCTGAAGCCGCAACTCCAGGCGCTCCCCCGAAAAAGTATGCCGTTTTGCCTTCAACAGCCATTTCTTTTAAAACATTCATAGCCAAATCATATCCGGCCACCCTTTCTTTTATTCTTTTTCCGGTAAATTTTGAAGCCCAAACTATCCCTATTCCGTCCGGAACAACAAGATCCGCGGCTTTAAGTATTCCCATAAGCTGCGAATCTTTTTGCGCTTCCATAACTATTTCAGGGTTAGGAGTGCATATAAAACGGTTGCCTTTTCCGTCAAAAAACCCCATAACCTTGCCAACAGCTTCTTCCATAGTAAGAACGTCAAACTGCACCCCAAGAATTTCAGTTGTGTTCCTCATATCTTTCACCTATTCCCCTAACAAATTAATGAGATATGTTTCATTTTTTTCCGCAAGTTCTTCCAATACCGCAACCGACTTATTAAGCCTGTCAACGTAGCTTTTCCTGTTTATGGAAATATCTTTTATTATTTCAAAACTTTTTTCAAAATCATATTTATTCACGCTTCCTCCGGAAGGCATATCAAATTTTTGAAGATACGATTCTATTTTAGGGTCATATACAAACCCGACTAAAGGCACCCTCTGCCTTGCGGCAAATATAAGCGTATGAAGCCGCATGCTCATAACAAAATCCATAACGCCTATCATTCCCATAGTTTCAAACGGAGTGGCGTCCTCTTTAAGTATATATGATTTATTTTTCATACGGCTTTGAACAAGCCGGCTTACAACAGCGTCGTTAGGAACCTGCATTGAAACAAAAACCACAGTCCTGCCAAGTTCTTCTGCAACCCTGTCGCAAAGCCCTGCAAAATCATCCAAAAACCTGTCGGAATCTTTCCAGTTTCTCACAGATACGCCAACTATCGGCTTATCTAACGGTATGCCCTGAGCCGAAATCATTTTAACGGCTTTTTCCCTGGATATTCCGTCGAGGGTAAAAACAGGATCTGCCGTTACAAACGTATTTTTATTTGTAACTCCCATATTCCTTAATTCTTCAAGGGAGTTATCTTCCCTTAAAGTTATTATATCCGCTTTGTTAACGACATTTTTTACAAGGTTCCTGTTCTGTTGTTTTGTAACCGGCCCAATGCCGTTTGCATACAGCATGACTTTCTTTCCGAACAGTTTAGCGCATCTTATAATCGAAAGGTAATAAATAATAGACCTTGTGCTCGTTCTGTCCTGAAGGAGGCTTCCGCCGCCGCTTATAAGCATATCGCATTTCCTTATGGAATTTAAAACGCTTATCATATTGTATCTGTTTACAACTTTAACGCCGTATTTAATCTTTGTCTGCTCGGGGTTATTAGCCAAAACGGAAACATTTATATTTCTGTTCATTTTTCGTATATTTGAATGTATTGAAAGCAGTATTGCATCATCGCCCGCATTATTAAAACCATAGTATCCCGACATTAGGACATTTTTCCTTTTATACTTCGATTCTTCCCATGCGGCATTGTAAGCCGCTACACAGTCGGAAGCCATTTTGCTTACAGAATAATATTCAAATATAACTTCGCGGCCGTATCGTCCCAATTCATTAATATTTTCTTCTGTCAATTCATTCAGGGCGTATACAATATCTTTTTTAAGCCGTTCCTCTGTTGAAAGTTCACAGCCGCGGCAGCAAAAATTATTTTCCTGCGCCTCTTCAAGTTTTTCTTCTTTAAAAATACCGATATACCCTTCGTTTCCTGCAATTATCACAGGCTTAGCAGCGGCCATAGCCTCAAGCGCGGCGCGGCTTACTCCTATAAAAAGCTTTCCTGTTGCCACAATTTCATTTATATCAGTCCTTGCTCCCAGCATAGATATACATTCCCGCCCCAGGCGTTTGTTAACGCCGTCTGCTTTTTCTTTAAGGCGCTGAAAAGAATTCCCTCCGCCGGCAATAACAATTCTTAGTTTACCAATATTTTTATCAAGTTCTTCCGTAATGTTAATAAGCTGTTCCGCAACAAGAGATCTGTCCTCGTCCATTCTGCTGACATACACAATACGGTTTTCTTCTGTGCTCAGACCAAGCTCCTTTATTACGCTTTCACCTTTTTTATCGGGAGAAAACTTATCTGTGTCTATACCGTTGATTGTAACAAATATATTGCTTCTGTCTATACCGTAATTTTTAATAAGGTAATCTTTAATATCGTCGCTTACGGCAACAACTTTCTGCCCCCAGTTAGTTAAATACTTAAGCCCCATACCTGTATAGAAAACCCAATGAGCGGTAGTTACAAAAGTAAAATTCATTTTCCGTTTGAGAAGCGCACAGACAAAGCTCGGTATTCTGGCGTGGGCATGCACAATATCAATATTTTCCTTTTTAATAATATTCTCGAGAAGTAAATATGATTTTCTCATATCGGGAATACTCCTCTTATTCATAGGAACCTTATAATGCTTTATCCCCGCCTGTTCAAGCTCTTTAACATAAACGCCGCCGTTAGACGCCACAACAATCCTGTACCCGTCCTTATTAAGCTGTTTTGAAAGTTCAACAACATGCGTTTCGGCCCCGCCTATTTCAAGCCCCATCAAAGCCATTAAAACAGTATATTTTTTCTGCATAATTTTCACCTATAAAAATCAGCCTAAAGAATTTCGCTGACACTTCCGTCGCACTCTATATATTTTGTTACAAACTTCTTTTTGGAGCCGACAAGAAGTTCATACGTCCTGTTTACAAACGAACCGCTTTCATTAACTACTCCGTCCGCCTCAACCGTTAAAATAATATTATACCTGTTTTCAACTTCCCCCACCGCGACGCTTCCGTCATCATATTTAATCCTTCCTTCCGCCGGCTCGCTTTCGATATTTGTAATTGTGCCAATAGCGTTTCCGGAAGTTTTGTCGTAAAGGGTATCACCAATTTTAAGATTATTCAAAGCAACGTCGCGAACCCTTTCAATCTCAACTTTGTATTCAATACGCTGTGTAGAAGCCGACGAACTTGTCTTATTCATAACAACAAATTTGTAATACGCACCAAATGCAAGGGCAATTACAATAATCAAAACACATAAATCTATCGCATTAACTTTACCGAAAAGTTTCCCTTTTTCATCAATCAGTTTCATTGTTCAGCCGCCTCCCTTTCAACTGTAAGTATATATCCGCGTCCCGCATATCCCAGACCTTTAACCGCAATTTCAAGGCCGCCTTTAACAGTAAAATAACCGTTAACCTTCAGATCGGGACCGTTTTCCGTTACATTTGCTTCAACGGTTACAATAGCCGTCTCCCTTCCCGGAATTTCTGTTTCAACAACCTTTCCTAATTCCTGGCTGTCTACAAGCTCCGTGTACGGAACTTTCTTTACGTCAACAACACGCCCCATATAATAATTTTTTATATTGTCTGTTATTTCGTCGCCTACGGAAATCAAATCCGTAAATCCTTCGTCGTTATCCGTAAGTTCAAAAGTGTACCTAATTGTTTTCGTTTCAACCGCAACTTCTTTATGGGTAAACTTATAACCGACCAAAATAGCTGCCAGAACTATAATAATAAGTACAATATCAAATAAATTTATTTTAAACTTCTTTTTTGTCATGGCTTCCTTTACCTCCTAAAACATTTCTGTAAACATCCTCAATATTTGCGGCATATATTTGGGCTGTGAATTTTCCGTTAAATATCTCTTTTGCCCTCTCCGACATATATTCATATTTTTCCCTGTCAGTTATGAGAGTTTCAATATACTTTGCCATGTCTTTGCTGTCTTTAAGCTTAAATATATAGCCGTTCTCTCCCTGTGAAATAACCCCCGGGTTGCCGCCATAGTCGCTTACGACAGCCGGTATTCCAAGGCTCATTCCCTCAAGAAGAGCCAAACTCGTAGCTTCTGTTCCATATGAAGCATTGGCTTGAATATCCATGATATTCAGCACATTTTGCACATTATTTATAAAACCTGTAAAAACCACTGTGTCTTGAAGCCCCTTTTCCATAACCATACTTTTCAGTTCGCCTTCACAGCTGCCGGTTCCGGCCATTAAAACTTTAATTTTATACCCTTTGCTTTTCAAAATTTCAGCCGCTTCAATAAGGTATTTATGCCCTTTATAAGGCTCCATACGGGCCATTATTCCTATTACAAAATCGTCGCGGCTTATACCATATTGTTCCATAGTATTGTTTTTTTCATCTTCACTGCACTCTTCAACGGCTTCAACGCCGTTTAATATCACTTTAATCTTGTTCGGGCTTATACCGCCTTCGGTTAAATTATCTTTTGCCGCTTCGGCAACGGCAATTATATCGTCAGAAAGAAACTCGTTCATTGTCTTGTTAATGAACTTTCCCAAACCTTTGCTGATTTTAGGGCTGACCGGAAACACGGAATGACGCGTATATATAATTTTCCTTCCGCATATTTTAGCGGCTACCCTTCCGCTCAAATTTCCGTGAGTATGGACAATATCCGGCTTTTCATCTTTGATAATGCTTTGCAATATTCTAACGGCTCTTTTATCAAAAGATTTTTCGGCTATGCAGTCTGCCGATATTGTTTCACATCCAAGTTTTTCTATTTCAGGTATCAGAAGGCTGCCTGCCGGGACAACGACTTTAACTTCAAACTCATCCCTATTATAATACTTTATAAAATTAAGCAGGCATTTACCCGCCCCGCCTATATTGCTGTCGCTTATTATATTTAAAACTTTAATCATCGCACACCTCCGGCATTGAAGAATACTTAGTAAATACAACGCCAAGGCCTATAAGAGCCCAGAAAAGCAGCATAACCCTGTAATTATAAAACGTATAGTCAAACATACTTTGGACAAAAAAGCCGCTTGCAGAAGCAAGCCCGGCAAGAATTAAAAATCTGCTTTCCTCGTCCTTTTCCGATATAAACGCTATAAAAAGCGCTTTATAATATTGATATATAAGGGCTGCAAAAGCAATTATCCCTATTATCCCGCTGTCGCACATAACCTGCAAAAATGTGTTATGCGAATGCGGCGCGCTGATACCGTTATACCCATAAATAGGATACACCACATTGTACGCGCTTTCTCCGGGGCCGATACCTGTAAACCAGTAATCTTTAAGCATGGCTATGGTGCCCATCCATATATAAACCCTGTAAGACGTTGATGAATCTTCCATATTCCCGATACTCAAAATCCTGTTAAGCATTGTTTCCGGCAGGAAAAACGGCATGAGCAGAAGCGCCAATACCCCCAGAAAAATAAATCGTTTATCATACAGCACAAGATAAACTGCCGCCGCAACGGCTATGCCGATATAACACCCCCTTGAATAAGTGAGCACAAGGCATGCAAGCATTACGGCTGTTGTGCCTGCATAAAAAATCTTCATTAAAATTGGTTTTGATATAAAAAAACATGCAACCGAAATAGGTATTACAATTAAAAAATATTCTCCGAGTACATTTGGGTTTGCAAAAGTGGAATATACGCGGAACATTCCGTCAAACATTTCGGTATCTACCCATACCCCGCCAAACTTCGACTGGAACAAATACTGGTAAAAACCATAAAGCGAAACAATCACTCCGCCGCACACCATTACAAACAGCAGTGCTTTAACTTGTATCCTGCTTTCAAAAGCATTTATAACTACAATGGAAAAAAGTATGAAGCAGACTGTTAAGAGTCCTCCGAAAAGACTGCCTTTAAGATCTACAGACAAAAATGTTGCAAACAAATATACCCCGGCATAAACATATATGTATTTGTTAACCGCGGAATATCTGAGTTCCCTTTTTTCATCGCACAGAAGCCTTAAAATCATAGAGCCAAATCCTGCCGCCGCCATCAAAAGCACAAGCATTGTCGGAACAAAAGGCGCGGCCGCTATAGTAAGCCCCGCCCAAAAAGCCGTGACTTTAAGTATGCTGCCGCTAAGCAGCTTGTCAAGCCGCATGGCTCTGAATATTTTGGAAAATAAAACTTTCAGAAAATAATACGCTTTAAAAATCAGGCTGCCCGTAACTGTTTCCAAATGGTCGCTTTTAGTAAGAAATGCGGTAACAAACGCACTTTCGTTAAGGCATTTCATAAACGAATTTCCAATACGGGTAAGGAATGAATATATTAAACTGTTTTCAATCATTTTTTCCCTTTCCTTTCAAAAATTTTATTCCAAAGCCAAAAGCAGTTTTTGCTTGTGGAACATTTAAAATATAAGTTAAAACCATATATATCAAAATCCCAATAAACGTTGGAATTCCTACCAAAATAATTTTTGAAATAACAGACTGTCCAATAATATTTGTCAGCATATCCCTGCATACTGCCACAGCCCCTGCCATTATTATTGCGGATACGGCCATTTTTAAATACTGTTTTAAATTGTCCCTGCTTATAATCTTATCGTTTTTTTGCGTAGGCAGCAAAAGTATTATTCCCGCCACAACAGTTGAAACTGACGATGCAAGCGCCAACCCTCCAATCCCCATAGGTTCTGAAAGTACGGAACATAAAAATATGTTTATTATAATTGAAGCGACTCCGCTTAAAAGCGGTACCTTGCCGTTTTGTTTCGCATAATATGCCCTGCTTAATATCGTCTGTATGCCAAAACCAATCATCCCTATTGAAAAAAAGAAAAGCGCATTTGACGTAAGCCCTACCGCATAATCCCCAAATTTGCCGTGTTCGTAGATAAGGCTTATAACAGGCCCGCTGAGAGCCATGAGCCCGGCCGTCATAGGAATAAGCAGGAAAGCCATAGCTTCAAGAGTTGATCCAACTGTCGCGCTGAATCCGCTCTTATTGTCGTCAATATTCATCCTAGAAAGCTTCGGAAAAATTACATTTGCTACAGAAAGTACAAAAACGCCTACAATAATAGAGTATACTGTGTTTGCATATTCTATTGCCGAAACTCCGGAACCTTCCAGAAGCCTGGACGCATATTTAGTATTTATAGCAATATTAATAGGCTGTATCCATGTGCTTACCATGACGGGGAGCATAAGTGAAATTATCTTTTTAAGCCCTTCATCTTTCAAATTTATATACGGCCTGTAAGAAAACTTCTTCTTAACAAGCGGCGGTATCTGCACAAGAGCCTGCATTGCCCATCCTAAAAGGAAAGCGGCGGTAAGGCCGTATATTCCGAATCTGTCGTTAAAAAATATAAAATAAATTATTATAACAAGGTTCGACGCTATGCTCATAGCCGCCGGGACATTAAATTCATCCATACTTTGAAGTATTCCTACAAATGAAAACGCAATGCCCGTGAAAATCGTCGTAGGGAATAAAATCCTTACAAGCTTTGTGCATAGCAAGGCCGTTTCTTCATCAAATCCATCTGCAAAAAGCGTTGTCAGCTGAGGAGCAAATAATATCCCCAAAATTGTAACTGCCGTAGTAAAAACACCTACAAGAGTAATAAAATTATTTGACAGCTTAAATGATTCTTCCCTGCCATATTTTTTCATATATTCGTTAAAAACAGGTATAAAGCTTGCCGAAATCGCCGAAGCAAAAACAACGTCAAAAAATACACGCGGTATTCTGCTTGCAGTAAGAAAAGCATTGGCCTCAATACCTATAGAATAATTGCTTGCAAGAAATTGATCCCTTACAAGCCCCATTATCTTGCCAATTAAAGTTATAACCATTATGAAACTGACTGTTTTAACATCATTATTATTTTTTTTCTCCATTGCGTTTCCTCATAATACCCCTATTATATAATACAGTTTTCTATTATAACCGCTTTTATCCAAAAAAGGTAGCCTTTTATAAATTTTTTAACAAAATATTCAATAAAATCCATTGCAATAATGTATTTTATAACTAAAACCGTTGGCACTGAAAACAACCTTTTGGGTTTGCAAATAACGTACACGGCTTTACTTGGCATAAGCACAATATCCGTATTAAAGCCGCTTGCCGTAGGATTTGTTACTCCGGCTCATCATTGCGCTGCTCTCATGCCGCTGCAAATTGTTAAAACTTCCCGGCCTCATAAAAAAATTTTTGCTGTTCATGGCGCAACGGATCCTGCGGCAGGCATATGAACGCATAAAAGCCAAAAAATTTTCCTTGTGAAACATGTGCGCCATAAACCGAAGCTATTAAAAGCTATAAAAAATTTAACTTCCGCAACCTTGCAGAGAATAATATTTAAAATTAAATATACTTTAGAATTAAATCCAAAATCATATATTGTGCGATTTTTAAAAAAATTAAAAATTACCGCAAAATAATTAATACAAAGTTCAGCCTGCAACCTCAGAAATTTTTATTGTTAAATCCACTCCTTATGAAGATCAATATCACAATTTATATCATTATTTATTCTTAAATATTAATTTTTAAAATAGCAGCACATTGAAAACAAAAAATGTTCCCTGTAATATATACATAAAATACATATAATCCATATTCTGCTTTATAAAACTAATTTTAAACTTCCACAACTTTGAAGAAATAAAAATCATCCCTTATTATTCAAATCATTTATATTTTGAATGTTTGTGATTTCTATATATGAATTCATAATAGCTTAAGTTTACAAGGGCACACACGCTATGCAAAGAAAAATTTTCCGCATTTCCATGTTGCTTACGTTTGCCGTAGGATTAGCTACGCCGATGTGTATTCGCCATAAACAGCAAAAATTTTTTCCTTAAGCAGTTGAAGAGTTTTGACGGGAGTTAGCGGCATAATAGCAAGACAAAGGCTTGCAGGCATACGGTTTTATCCTACGGCAAAAGGCTTTAACATAGCTACTGCGCCGCTAACTACCGTTAAAACCGTGTGTGCTCTTATAAAGCGAAGCCAATGATTTTATCAACAATAAGTTTAACAATTTACATCTGTATTTATAAAAATCATCGCTGGAAACAACGATTGTAAAACTATTTTAAATAGTCGGTAAAAAATGAATATATCTCTAAAACACCTTCTTCATGTATCCTAATCACTTATAAGAGCATATTGCAATGTTGAAGCAAACACATATCTCATAAACCAATTATCAATAAAATTAGAACTCAATATTCGATTAAAACCTCATAAATTAATACTAATAACCCACTTCACTTTAATACAACTCTGTAAATACCCTGTTTAACATATTAAATTCAACATTTATTGGCAGTTTGTAAAAAATCCCTTGTATATGTTTAATTATACAAAAAAATAGAGCTCCGGTTAATAAATAACCGGAACTCAGCCCCAAAAATTATATGGTATAGTGTGTGTTGTCTTTATGTATATAATATAACATACATATTTTATAAATTCAATACCAAATTTTTATATAAGGATCATTTTTTCACATTTTGAAACATTTATATTATACCGGCATGTTATTTTGTCACACCGGTATAATTCCAAACATCCAAGTTCCTATAAAACTTTCGCCAAAAATCCCTTTAATCTTTCACTCTTAGGGTTAGAAAAAATTTCATTTGGCGTTCCTTCTTCAACTATCTTCCCTCCGTCAACAAATATAACTCTGGACGCAACTTCACGCGCAAAACCCATTTCATGCGTTACGACAGCCATTGTCATTCCTTCAATGGCAAGGCTTTTCATAACTTCAAGAACTTCCCCAACCATTTCCGGATCGAGGGCGCTTGTAGGCTCGTCAAACAGCATAACTTCCGGCTGCATACATAAAGCGCGGACTATTGCAACGCGCTGCTTCTGACCGCCTGAAAGCTGCGAAGGATATGCGTTTGCCCTATCTGAAAGTCCAACTCTCTCCAATAGCCCCATTGCAAGCTTTTCAGCTTCCTGCTGGCTTTTTCCCTGAAGCTTTATAGGTGCGATTGTCATATTTCTTAAAATTGTCATATGAGGGAATAAATTAAAATGTTGAAAAACCATTCCCATTTTTTGACGATGCTTATCTATATCGACGCTCTTATCAGTAAGATCAACACCGTCAAACAATATGCTGCCGCCAGTAGGAACTTCCAAGAGATTAAGGCATCGAAGGAAAGTTGACTTCCCCGAACCTGAAGGGCCGATTATAACAACAACCTCGCCTTTGCGGATTTCAGTTGTAATCCCGTTAAGAGCTTTTACTTTACCACCGGCAAAATGTTTTTCAATATTATTAACTTTAATCAGCACATTATCTGCGCTTAAAGCGGAATTTTCATTAGTGGTCACTGTTGCGCAGCCTCCTTTCAAGCCTTGTTACGCATGCTGAAAGCCCCATAACAAGTACAAGATATATAATAGCAACCGCAATCAACGGCATAAACGCGTCATATGTGCGTCCAAGTATAATGTATCCGCCTTTTGTTAAATCCTGAAGCGCAATATATCCTGCAACAGAAGTTTCTTTTAAAAGCACAATAAATTCATTTGCAAGCGAAGGCAAAACCGTCTTAAAAGCCTGCGGAGCAATTATATACCACATTGTCTGCCCATAATTAAACCCAAGACTGCGCCCGGCTTCCATCTGTCCATAATCTACGCTCATTATTCCCCCGCGCACTATTTCCGCAACATATGCGCCGGAATTTATTCCAAAAGCGAGCATTGCAACATAAATAGTCAAGTCCATAGGCGCTTTTGAAAATATAATAAAAACCATAATCATAAGCTGAACTACAACCGGAGTTCCTCTTATAACCGTTAAGTATATCCTGCACAATGCATCTAAGAATTTAAGTTTTCCAGTCCTGTCATGCGTAGAACGGATAACGGCGACAACAAAACCAATCGCAATACCGATTAAAGCCGCAAAGAAAGTAATTTTCAGCGTTACCCAAAGGCCGTCCGTTATATACCTCCACCTGTCGTCTGTTATAAAGTTGTTTATAAACCTCAGTTTAAAATCTTCCAAAATAAAAACCCTTTCCGGATACAAAAATTATAAATAATCGAAAAAGGGGAATAACAATCCCCCTTTCCTATTCTATGTATTATTCTGCAGTAATGTATTTGTCGATTATAGACTGTACGGTTCCGTCTTCAATAAGTTCATTAAGCGCCGTATTAAGCTTTTCAAGAAGTTCCTCATTATCTTTTGCAACCGCTATCGCATAATTTTCAACGACATATTCAGTTGGAAGTATTGTAAGTCCTTCATTTGCTTCAACAAAAGCCTTAGCCGGCTCCCTGTCGATTACAACGGCGTCAATCTTATCCTGAGAAAGCGCAAGTACGGCTTCGGTACCTTTGCTGTAACGCATTACTGTAGCGTCGGGATAATCGTCGCTAATATAAATATCGCCTGTCGTATTTTCCTGTACGCCTACCGTTTTATCCGCTAAATCGTCTGCGCTTTGAATCGGAGAGCCTTCTTTAACAATTATTACCTGATATCCTTCGGCATAACTGTCTGTAAAATTAACGCTTACGAGCCTGTCTTCGTCTACAGTCATTCCGGCCATGCCAATATCGGCTTTGCCGCTTTGAACCGCCGTAATAATCGAGCCGAATTCCATATCTTCGATTTGAAGTTCCATACCCAATTTATCAGCCAGAGCTGCTGCGATTTCAGCATCAATACCTACAATTTGGTTGTTTTCATAATATTCATACGGTGGAAAAGTAGCGTTTGTAGCCATAATAAGCTTATCGCCTTTTTCCTCGCCGCCCTCAGCTGTCTGCTCTGTTTCTCCGCCGTCAGCCGGCGTTTCCGATGACGAATCCGTTCCTCCAGAGCATCCTGCCATTGCAAATACCATAGCTCCTGCAACAATAGCGGCCATAACTTTTGAATATATTTTCATAACACTTACCACTCCTCTTTTAACTTTTATTTTTATTCAGCTTCCGCTACTTAGGTATTATACGTTATTATTTAATAAAATTCAATATTATTCTCAAATTATCGTATAATATTCATACCCAAATTAAAAAATTAATAATATGTTCAGCAGGCTTTTTTATCAATGAACTCTGTTTTGGTTTTAGAATAAATAATTTTCTGTTCGCTGTACAAGCCTGTATACCCGCTTAGCATATAGCTTACCGCACATGCAACGGCAAAAAACAAAAATCCCTCAGAACCAAAAAGTTCCAGGCTCAGTATAATCGAAGAAATAGGGCAGTTGGTAACGCCGCAAAAAACGGCAATCGTTCCTATTCCGGCCCCAAACCCCGGCTCAAGCCCTATAATACGGCTTACAGCATTTCCGAATGTGGCCCCTATAAAAAACGTCGGCACTATTTCTCCTCCTTTAAAACCGGCCCCTATAGTAAGCGCCGTAAGAACCATTTTAATAAAAAAAGCAAATATAAAAACGTCGCCCTCTACAGCTCTTTCGACAATATTCATCCCGCCGCCGCTGTAATCATAATTGCCTATTAAAAGCGTTGCCGCAAGAATTATAAACCCGCCGATTGTTCCCCGTAAGTATAAATTTGGTATATACTTCTTATAGCCTTTTGAAACATTATGCATTATTATACAAAATAAAATGCTTATAAAAGCGCATAGCGCGGCTAAAATCGTAGTTTTTATCAAAAATTCCGGCTTAATTTCCGGCACGGAACTGAGAAGTATGTTTTCAGGCTCAACGCAAAAATATCCCGCAACGAGCTTTCCCGTAACTGCCGCGGCAACACAAGGCACAAATGCCGAATAATGCATAATTCCTATACTTATAAATTCCATTGAGAATACGGTCGCCGTTATAGGCGTTCCAAAAAGCGCTGAAAATGCGGCGCTCATGCCGCACATAGTTATTGTATGCATATCTTTTTCATCAAGACGTATTGTTCTTCCGATTTTATTTCCTATACTTCCTCCTATTTGCAAAGCGGCGCCCTCACGTCCCGACGAACCGCCCACAAGATGAGTTATTACCGATCCTATAAAAACAAGCGGCGCTGTCACAAGATGCATACAATCCCCGGTTCTTATAGCCACCATGGCAAAATTTGTTCCCATATCATTTTCGTTGCCAAATGTTTTGTAAAGCCATGCAATTATCAAGCCGCCGACAGGAAGGAAAAAATATATCCATGTATTATTAATCCTGAAATTTGTTGCAAAATCAATGCAAAAATGGAACAAAACTCCTACAAAACCTATAATAACCCCAAGAAATACACCCAAAATTATCCATTTTAAAAACGCCAATATATCCTCAACCACTTTATAACCCCCCTGTATAATCCCATAACTTCCCTTTTATCATTTTATCAAACTACCTGTTTCCTTTCAATAAAATAAAATTAAAAATAATTATTTTAAGAAATAAAAGGGACGTTTGTCAAACGTCCCTAAGATAAAACAAATATAAACAGAAACCTGCCAATTAGTTTTGCTTTAGAATTAAATTCCGCAGCCCCGCTTTTGAAAATATTTGCATACGCTTCTTAAGCATATCTAATTAAAGCACATCTAAAACTTCAAATTTCAAATCGTTTCCGTTAACTTTAAATCTGACAATTTTATAATTGTCATTAACAGTCCCTCCGGAAGTCCATAGATTCGGCAGAGATATGTATCTTATACCGTTATCTACAGTTAAAGAATATTCGCCTGTATTTGAATACAATACGAATACATTCTTGCCGGCTTCAGCAATATCCTGAAGCATGCTGTTGAAAAGCTCTGCCTCATCGCCGTCATTAAATTTTGACGGAGCCAAATCCATAAATATAATTACATTTTTGTTTTGGCTGTTAACCGCGTCTGATTTAATATGCTGCCATTGTGAGGCCAATGTATCTTTAATACCGCCGTTTTGGGCAAATACATTAATAAGCACAGCTCCGTTTTTATCATAAACGGCATAATCGCCTTTCCACTTAATAACCTCCGCACTTCCTGCCGAATCAATATCGCTCTTTCCTGCAAATAAGGCTATGTCGCTGTCTTTGCCGAGAGCCGCGCCTACCTGATTCCTTGCGGATGTATATATCCCGCCTTCGGCGTTTCCGCTTGTTATCGATCCTGAAACATTAATATATGTATATCCCTGTTCTTTTCCCTGCGTATTGCCTTCATAAATATCAAGCCCTTTAACAGGTTCGGGCATGTTCACAGCTGCATCAATAGGATATTCGCCCCTCAAATTGTCAAAATACATTACCTGCTGATTTGTATTTGTATTGCTTAAAGCCGCAACATATATTGTGTTCAGAGTTATTGGATATACAGCCTCCGACGGTATATTTGCCGTCATATCTTTCCAGTCTGTCCAGTCGACATTTTGGGTAAATTCAATAACAAATTCCGTTCCGTTTGCATCTTTAATTTTTCCTCTTACCCATTGTCCGGAACCGTTGCCCTTAATTGAAAGCTTGAGAGCTTTAGGGGTTCCGTTTATCTTAATGGGAGCCGCAAAATCAAGATACGCCGCCTGTGTATATTCAGCTTCTTTAAAATAGTAACTAAGCCCGAGCGAGGATACGCCGTCAGAAACAACCGCTTTCGAAATTCCCGCAATTCCCTCTATATCTTTCGGATATGCCGAATATTTAAGGTCTTTTGTATCCTCAAATGACGTTATGCCGCTTTCGCTTGTTCCGACAACCACTTTTATATAACATGTAAGCCCGTTATAACTGCATGTTATATAACCGCCGCCGTCCTGCACAGCCGTAAACGTCGAGCCGTTTACATCTCCGAAATCCGATGAAATGCTTACATTCCCTGACAAATCAACTTCATATCCGTCTGTAGTTACGCCTTTAACAGATATATTGGCGCTTTCACCCTTATTGAGATAAATTGCGCTTTGATTTGGTTTTATCTCTTTAATATCAACAACATTGACTTCTGTAGTTGCCACAACTGAATTATACTCAGCAGTTATAAAATTGTTTCCTATTGAAAGCGGAGTATATCTGTTCCCCGAAAACATGCCGGTATTTTCATCCGTTTTGAAGCTTATATTATCAACTGAAATCGGTATTTTATGGAGATTTTCATCATATCCGAAAACTTCCACAGCCACAGATTCCCCTACAACAACTCTGTCGCTTTCCGGTTTAATAACAAGCTGCGTTATGTCTCCGACAGGACTGTCGTCAAAAACTCCTACTGCCGTCATCACAAGCCTTTCGCTTCCCTCGGCAGGGCTTGAAACAGTTGAAACAGCATCTTCTTCCGCTGTTTTTACCGCCATTACGGACGACCCTCCGCCATCCAAGTTAAGTCCGTAATACATACCTTCCGCTTTTAGCAGATCAACTGCCTCATCAACTGTAAGGCCGATACTTTTATTGTTTCCGTTCGAGCGTTTTCCGTCGGCAACAATAAGTTTCATAGTTTTTTGATCTTCCGAAAGCCCAAGAAGCGTCCTGGGATGTCTTCCGGAAGCCATTTCGCCTATATTCTCAGGCTTTTGGCCGTCTTTAAGTATAATTCCCCCGCCTGAAATTGCAGTTTGTATTTTGTCTATATCAAATGTAGAGGACACACGCAGCTCCGCTTTCTGGCCAACATAAAAATACTGTAAAAATGCGTCGGCATATTCGGAACTTAAAACAATAACATACCCGTTTTCCGGTATATCGACTGTTTCCCCTTTCTGGGAAATTTTTGTCACTTTTCCTTCTTCAACAACAATTTTCACAAGATCGGCAAACCTTGCGTCAATAGGAGCAGTATTTTCGCCTGCCGCTCTTGTGAGGCATACTGGATAAATCATTTCCGTAATTGTATTTATTCCTGCAAATTCAAAATATGAATTGCCGTCAACATAAACCTGTATATTTGTAGAAAAGTAATCAAAATGGCTTATGCCGTCTAAATCCTCATAATATGTGCCGAATTGGTTCCCTTCAAGGTTTTTGTCAGTATCTATTGAAAGTACCTCTCCGTCTTTAATTGCCGGCCCGAATGATGATGAATATTTACCAGTCATTCCGAAATAAGAAGCGTTTACTCCTGCCAAGGCCCCTCCCATGCTCAAGATTGTTCCGACACGCTCCCTTAGTCCGATTTCCGTGCCGGATTGTACAGGCTCAACCCTTATATCGCTGTTTGACAGATCTATATTTAGTATATATAAATCAAGCCAGCCCTCGTCGGTAAGCCTGTGTTTTTTTTCATATGTAACGCCCTTAACAACGTCTTCAACCGTAACATCCTCATAAAGCGTATATGCGGCAAACGCCGAAACCGAAGAAAAGAGCGAAGCCGCAACCACGGCCGCCGCCGCGGCGCTTTTGAGTAATTTTGTCCCTTTTTTCATTGTGCATCTCCTTAATAATGATACTTTATTTACTTTATCTCATATCCGCCTTTTACAATAAACCATGCCTCGTTTGACGTAACAGTCGCCCCGCGCCCGTCGGCTCTGGGAATAATAACCATATGGTTTGCCGCAAGCGGCGTTCCGTTAAAATATTCTGTTCCGCTCGTTACGTCAATTATGCCGTCCTGCCCGCTGCAAAAGCTTACGGCGCTGCCGCTGCGCAGTATTATTTCCGCTCCTTCGCCGCCGATAAGTATTTGCCCTTTAGCAACCTTAACAGGCACAAATGCTGCCGAAGAACTTGCAGAAACCGCCTGGGAATCCGAATTATTTTCATTAAGCGCCGTTAATAAAGTGCTTATAGATTCATCTACATAGCTCTTTGTAACAAGAGGATCTGTGCTTGATCCTGCCTGTGAACTGTTTGCAGCCGAAACTGAGTTCATTGTTCCGCCGATAACCAATGCCGTTACAGCGCCGAGGATCGCCGCCTTTTTTTTATTAACCATTCCCTTTCCCCCTTCTTAGACATATAACGATATAATAGCACAAAAACATATTTAATTCTAATAATCTAAAAATATTTAATAAAATGTTAACAACTGCCGTCTCAAAATACCATATTTTTACTCGCGTTTTAAAATTTTCAGGCCATAAAAATAAGACCTGCATTTTAACGGAAAAGTTCCCGTATTGCAGGTCTCTATTAAAAAAATTTCCTAACTGCTTTGCCGCCGAGATAGTCGAACTTGTCGCCTTGGCAAAAACCTTTTTCCGTCATTTCAGCTTCTATTTCGTCCCTGATTTTCCACCAGCTTTGTCCCCAGTTTGCAAAAACGGAGCCTTCTTTCGGAGCGCGTCCTATTACCCTTTGCACATATATTTCCGGCGAGAGGTATCTCAGGAAGTTTATCACCCTATTTTTATACTCGCCGCACGAACATATTTCAAACATATTCCTTTTATACTGTTCACCAATATCCGTTCCGTCTACTATATAAAGGGCATGGAGTTTTATAAAATCTGTCTTAAGCGCCGAAACGATTTTAGCGGTTTCCACCGTATCGTCCATATCGTCCCATGGCATGTTTAATATTATATGCGTGCATGTTTTAAATCCATACTGTCTGATCAAAAGCATTGCGTCAATATATTCGGCCAAAGTGTGGCCTCTGTTAATATTGTTAAGAGTGTGGCAATTTGAACTTTGAAGCCCTAATTCTACGGTAATTTCTATTCCTTTGTCTTTTTTAATTTCGTCCAGTACATCCAGATACTCGTTTCTTATACAGTCGGGTCTGGTTGACACGGCAATTTCAACAATATTTTCTTTTGCCGCCATTTCCATATATGATTTAAATTCGGAAAGCGGAAGGAAAGTATTCGTAAAGTTTTGAAAATACGCAATAAATTTATCCGCTTTATATTTTCGGCCTATATAGTCCATATTGGTTTTCAGCTGCTCCCCAACTGAAACGGCGCCGGATAAATTATCAAATCCGGCGCCTCTATCATCGCAATATGAACATCCGTTTTTTCCGTCGGCCCTGTTCGGGCATGAAACGGGAATGTTAACCGGAAGTTTATAAACCCTGCCGCCGTATCTTTCTTTGAGATATGCCGAATACCGTTTATAAACTTCATTACCTCCAGACATTAACCTTAAATCACATATTTTTTAACGCCGTCTGGGAGCTTAGCTGGATCGGCGCTTATAATCATAGTAAAATCAACATTTTCGCTTACGGAAAAAGTTTCAATCTCTTTAACGAATTCCTGTAAACTTTCAACGCTGAGGCCTTTAACAATATTATGGAGACCGTCGATAAAAATATGCTCAATATCGCTGTCCTGCGACATTATACCGCATATAAATCCAAAGAAAATCTTCTGATCCTCCATTTCAAAATTAGTTTTAACAAATCTGATATTGTAATGTAAATCATACATATGCCTGTTGTCGTCGTCAATAAAAACAACATGCCCGTTCGACGTCTTTCCGGCTTCGTTGGCCATTTCAATAAGCCTTTTTGTTTTGCCTACACCTTTTTCGCCTGCAATAATCTGTATCATTACAATCTCCCCCTTTGTTTGGATGTGATTTTTAATTAAGGTGAATCTTTATACTTATTATTCGATAATTACATTTAAAATCCTCTTTTTTTCAATGAACAATTATTTTTTAGTAACAATTAATATTTTAATACATATATTTTTAATTTTTTATCATTTTTTTATGCACTATATACAAATAAAAATCACTTTAAAACACTGTTATTCAAAAAGCGGAGTTGAAATGTATCTCTCTCCCGTATCAGGCAAAAGTACGACTATATTTTTCCCTTTATTTTCCGGCCTCGACGCTATAATTTTTGCGGCATGTATTGCCGCCCCGGACGAAATTCCGATAAGGAACCCGTCTGTCTTTGCAACGCTCCTGCCCGCCTCATATGCTTCTTCGTCTTTTACCTTAATAACTTCGTCTATTATATCTGTATCAAGAACTTTCGGCACAAATCCGGCTCCTATTCCCTGAAGGCCGTGCGGCCCGCTGCTTTCACCGCTTAAAACGGCGCTGTTAAAAGGCTCGGCGGCAATAATTTTTATATCAGGGTTAAATTCCTTCAATCCTTTTCCTGTTCCTGTAATCGTGCCTCCCGTTCCCACTCCCGCAACAAAAAAATCAATTTTTCCATCGGTGTCGTCAATAATTTCTTTCGCAGTAGTCATAACATGCGCCCGCACGTTTGAATTATTTTCAAACTGGTTTGGTATAAATGAATTTTCCGAAACTTCCGCAATGCTTTCCGCTTTTTTGATCGCCCCCGCCATACCTTCTGACGCCGGAGTTAATACGATTTCCGCACCCAGCATTTTTAAAAGCTTACGTCTTTCAATACTCATGTTCTCCGGCATGGTAAGTATAAGCCTTAAGCCTTTAATTGCGCAAATAAATGCCAGTCCGACGCCTGTATTGCCGCTTGTAGGCTCAATTATAATGCTTCTTTCATTAATTTCCCCGCTTTCAAAAGCGTCGTTCAGCATATAAAACGCCGCCCTGTCTTTTACGGAACCAAGCGGGTTAAAATACTCCGCTTTGGCGATTATATTCCCTTCAAGGCCATACTGCCTGCAATACCCGGAAAGCTTAACAAGCGGTGTGTTGCCTATAAGCTCTATAAGGTTTTCAGCTATTTTTGCCATTTCCATCATCTCCCTATATCATTTTTCCTAAAGTATAATGCAATTATAAAACTTCATATAAAATAAAACAACCTATTAATCGTAAATCGTAAATATTTCAGTTCACATCACAGCTTCAGTTTATAAGATCACACACGGTTTTAACGAACCTGTTAAAACCGTGTGCCGTAGGCTCCGCGGCACCCATGCGTCTTTGCCTTGCTCTTAAGCCGCTAACGCCCGTTAAAACTCTCCGTTCTCACAAGTAAAAAATTTTTTGCAGTTTAAAGCGCATACGCGTCGGCTAAGCGTATGCGGCACGGAAATGCGGAAAAATTTTCCTTGCATGGCATGTATGCCATTGTAAACCGAAACTTCCCTGACGCGAAATATTTATAAAAAACGAGGCTTTGATGAAGCATAGTTTTATTCATTTAAAATATCAATATTATTTTTATCCGCAACAGACACCGTTCCATTGCGCCTTACAACCCTTACTTTATTTTTATTGTCCTCAAACTGCGGCACTAAAGCATATGGCTGGCTCTCCCAATCTTCTATAACGGCGACTGCTTCTTGTGTAGTTTTATCAATTCCTTCCGCAAGTATAAACCTTTTCCATTCTCCGCTCCAATAATAAACCTCTTCTGTTTCATTTGACGAATTAAGCTGAAAATCTTTATCTTCAGGTACTTCAGACTTATGGCAGGAACAAGTGTAATATTCATTTTTAATGCTTCTTGAAATATTAGGTTCATTACCGTTTTCAAACTCCGCCACGCTTTTATGCAGTACCTTACGCCAAAGAAAACTCCCGTCGTCCTTAACATCATACCATTGCGAATCAATGCTTGAAGGAATGTTAAAAACAAGTTCAAAGTTACCTCCGTTCCAAAAATATCCTCTCATAAAATCCGTATTTTCATAACTTCCCATAGTTTGATTCGCATTTTCCTTAATAAATATCAGATCTTTTCCTTCTGGCTTAAGCCCTGCCGGCATTATACTTTCTATTTTAAGGAAACTTCCCAAATCATCGATAAATCGATAACTTTTGCCGTTTTTTTCATAAACGCTTATAAGGGTCAGCTTTGAACCGAATTCAACAGAAACAACTATGCCTTCGGTTCCCGTAAAATTGCCTTTAACAATTTCTATGCCGCCGGCTTCTTCCGGATTTACATTAACTCCTTTATGACCGTCGGACAAAAATACTTCCGTTATTTTCTGTTTTGTTTCTTTGTCATTAACATTTTCAATATCCTGAACGGTAATAGATTTTCTGACGGCATAAACCCTTGCTCCAGTACCGATAACCATAACAAACAGCAAAGCTGTTATAACCCATTTTTTACTGCGCATATATCCCCCTCCTTTAAGGTAAATATATGCAAAAAAATAAGGGCATATACTGCCCTTATTTCTTTTAATCCTTATTAATCCTTAATATTTCCATAAGTCCGCTGTTTTTCATAAGCGCCTTAAAAATCGGATAGCCTATAAGCGTTACAACCGCAAATTCGCCCAAAGCAACCGTAATGAGGGTCGGAACATAAGGAAGACCGCTTCCTATGCTGATTCCAGCCGAAACCACAGCCATGCTTATCGTAGGCCAAAGCGATGCGGCAAACAATCCTTTTGACTTAACGATGCCGATAACCGCAACAATCGTTCCCATGGTTCCGAAAATAACGTCTATCGCTCCCACAGGGCTGAATATATTGCTGATAAGGCATCCAAGTATCAAACCGATACCATATCCGGGATCAATAAATGCCAAAAGCACCATAATTTCCGAAAATCTTAGCTGTATCGCCCCATATCCAAGCGGGGCTATAGCCAGTGTTGCCACAGTATAAACGGCGGCCGTTATGCCTGTTACTGCAACTGCCCGTGCCGAAAAGCGCGTTTTTTCCTTCTTCATTGTTCCTGAAAACTCATTATTCATTTTTAATTCCTCCTGTTTTGTTTTAACGCATTACCTATGCGCCGAGAGATGGTGTTCAGGCACATCTCTTTAAAATTGTAATATTTATATAAAGCTTTATTACCTTGGTATAAAGCCGATTTTTTTGTGGACTTTCCTTAAAGTTTTAGCCGCAAGGTATGATGCTTTTTCGCTTCCTTCTTTAACAACTTTTTCGATATAGTCCTTATTTTTTTCAAGTTCCGCAACTTTTTTCTGGAAAGGCTCAAGTTTGGAAACCACAGCTTCACCTACGGACGTTTTAAAACTTCCGTATCCGCAGTTTGCAAACTCCGCTTCCGCCTGCTGTAATGTTTTGCCCGTAACGGCGCAATAAATACTTAAAAGATTGCTTACTCCCGGTTTATCTTCAGAAAATCTTACTTCATTTTCGGAATCCGTAACCGCTTTTTTAAATTTGTTCATAATAACCGACGGTTCGTCCAAAAGGGCTATAGTGTTATTCTTATTCTCATCAGACTTGCTCATTTTTTTAGAAGGCTCCTGAAGCGCCATTACGCGCGCCCCTGCCTTGCCGATATACGCCTCCGGTATTTTAAATACATCTCCGTAAACGGCGTTGAACCTTCCGGCAATATCCCTTGTAATCTCAAGATGCTGCCTCTGATCTTCCCCTACCGGAACAAGATCCGTTTGATAAAGGAGTATATCCGACGCCATAAGCACAGGATATGTGAAAAGCCCCGCATTGATATTGTCTGTATGCTTCTGGCTCTTCTCCTTAAACTGCGTCATCCTTCCAAGCTCTCCCATATAAGTATAACAGTTTAATATCCAACTTAATTCAGCATGCTGAGGGACATGGCTTTGATAATACAAAATACTCTTTTCAGGGTCAATTCCCGCGGCGATATACTGTATAAGAACGTCCCTTGACGCTTTTCTGAGCTTTGCAGGATCCTGCCTTACAGTTATTGCATGAAGATCCACAACACAATAAAGGCAGTTATATTCATCCTGGAGTTTAGTCCAATTATTAAGCGCGCCGAGATAGTTTCCAAGCGTTATAAGACCCGACGGCTGCATTCCGCTGAATATTACTTTTTTATCTTCTGACATAATATCGCCCCTTAATCAATTGCAATTATAAAAAATATAGTTTATAGTATACTTTGTATAATAAAAATAATCAACAGAAATATATTTATTTTTCATAAATAATAACGCCAAACGAAAGGATTTGAGAAGTATGAGCTTCAAACATGTAAAATCAATCCCAACTCCTATGCAGATTATGGAAGAAATACCTATGCCGGCAGAGCTTAAAACCATAAAAAGCGAACGCGACGCCGAACTTAGGGAAATAATAGAAGGCAAAAACGACAGGTTTGTAGTAATAGTCGGGCCGTGCTCCGCAAGCGACGAGGACGCTGTTTGCGATTATGTTTACCGTCTTGCTGAAATTAATGACAAAGTAAAAGATAAACTTTTTATCATACCGCGTATTTATACAAATAAGCCCCGTACGACCGGCGAGGGTTATAAAGGCATGCTTCACCAGCCCGATCCTACGAAAGGCCCGAATATACTTGCAGGGATACGCGCTTTAAGAAAAATGCACATAAGGGCGATAAACGAAACTCACCTTACGGCCGCCGACGAAATGCTTTATCCCGAAAATTACGCTTTCCTTGACGATATATTGACGTACGTTTCCATAGGAGCGCGTTCAGTTGAAAACCAGCAGCACCGCCTTGTTTCCAGCGGCATAGATTTCCCCGTTGGAATGAAAAACCCGACAAGCGGGGATTTCAGCGTTATGCTGAACGCTATTTATGCCGCGCAAAGCAGCCATACGTTCCTTTATCGCGACGAAGAAGTCGCCACATACGGCAATCCCCTTGCACATGCAATATTAAGGGGATATGTCAACAAGCACGGTCAAAGCCTTCCAAACTATCATTACGAAGATATGATACTTCTTGAAAATATGTATTTAAAAAAGGGGCTTATAAATCCTTTTGTAATTGTCGACGTCAACCACGCCAACTCTCAAAAAAGGTTTGCCGAACAGCCTCGTATCGTAACGGAAGTACTGCACAGCCGCAACATAAATCCGTCGCTAAAAAAACTTGTGCGCGGCGTTATGATTGAGAGTTTTATAGAAGAAGGCAGCCAGCCTATAGACGGCACAGTATACGGCAAATCAATCACCGACGCATGCCTTGGCTGGAACGATACGGAAAAACTTCTTTTCTATATGGCCGAACATGTATAAACATATGATAAAATTCCGCTTGCATGCATACGCCTTATATTTCCGGAATAATAAAGGAAAAAAAGAGGAGGCAGAAAGGATTTACAAAACATTTCTTGAAAATAGGGAATCCGCACGGAACAAGTTTAAGTTCTGTTTTATATGTTTGCATCCGAATAATTTAAAACAATCGCGGCTGAAGCGTAAACAAAGCGGAAAAACGATAATATTTCCATACCGAAAGCGCTCTCGTTCATTTATCATTTTTACAGCCTAATAATCGGATTTAAGCCGCTTTAAGCAAATAGAAATAAAAAACTCCTGTACAAATAAATATACCTGTTCAGGAGTTTTTTGTTTATTGTTTTATAATCCTTTTTTCCACTTCCACAACGATTAAAGGAATAAGGCAGAAAGCCCCAACTATTATCCATTGTTCCAAATTAAGGCTCACAACTTTAAAATATTTTGACACAGAAGGCAGCATTATAACGGACCACTGCATCAAAAATCCTAAAATTACGGCAAAATTTAAATATGGATTCCCAAAAAAGCCTTTCTTTAAAACGCTTCTCTCGCTTCTCATATTATATGCATGGACAAGCTGCGAAATACTCAAAACGGCAAACGCCATAGTACGTCCAAAATCCGCGCCTATTCCCCCGTCATAATAAATATGTCCTATAGCAAAGGCAAGCAGGGAAATCATGCCTATCATCGTACCCTCAAGGCAAATCCTGAGCCCAAGCCCGCTTGAGAAAATACTGCGGCTGTTTTCAATAGGTTCCCTGTCCATTAAATCATTATTAAATGTGTCCATTCCAAGCGCAATAGCCGGCAGTGAATCTGTGATTAGGTTAACCCATAAAAGCTGGATTGGCAAAAGCGGCGTAGCCCAACCCATTACCATTGCCACAAATATTGTTATAATCTCCCCAATATTGCTTGAAAGGAGGAAATGCACCGTTTTTTGTATGTTTGCATAAATGCCGCGTCCCTCTTTAACCGCTTCTACAATAGTTGCAAAATTATCGTCGGCGATAATCATATCAGCCGCATTTTTTGCGGCGTCCGTTCCTGTTTTTCCCATTGCGCAGCCTATATCCGCCGCTTTCAGCGCCGGGGCGTCGTTAACTCCGTCGCCGGTCATGGCCGTTATAAGCTTTTTGCTTTGAAACGCTTTGACAATGCGCATCTTATGTTCAGGGGTAACCCTCGCAAAAACCGTGTATTTGTCAATATTTTTAATAAGCGTTTCCTGGCTCATTTTCTCAAGTTCAACGCCTGTAACGCTTTCATCTCCGTCTTCAAATATGCCGACTTCACGCCCTATAGCAACGGCTGTCATAGGATTGTCGCCCGTTATCATAAGCGGCCTTATTCCTGCCTTTTTACATATTCCGACAGCTTTCCTCGCTTCCGGCCGGGGCGTGTCCATAATCCCGATAAACCCATACAAAGTTAAATCCCTTTCAAGTTCGCTCTCTTTAGGCATACGGTCAAATTCTTTTTTGCTTACGGCAATAACCCTAAGCGCGCGGCCTGCCATAGCGTTGCATATTTCCTCCGCTTTCTTTTTATCAGACCTAAGAAATTCCAGTTCGTTGCCTTTTCTCATATAACTTGAGCATTTTGCTATAAGCATTTCCGGAGCGCCTTTCGTTACGGCTATGTATTTCCCGTTTTTTTTATGCACTGTCGTCATAAGTTTCCTGTCGGATGAGAAAGGCAATTCCATAACCCTCGGAAACTGCATGTTTATATTATCTTTGTAAATCCCTCTTTCAAGAGCTCCCTCGCAAATTGCCGTTTCTGTCGGTTCCCCTGTAAAATTCCTATCTTTATACTGACTGTTGTTGCAAAGCGCGCCAAGCGTCAGTATCTTATTCACGCTCTCAGAAGATGCGTTTGACGCTCCGTCCATATCCATAAATTTAACCGTCTTCATTTTGTTCATAGTAAGCGTTCCAGTTTTATCCGAACAAATTATCTGAGCTGATCCTAAAGTTTCAACGGCGGGCAGCCTTCTTATAATTGCATTTTTAGCCGCAAGCCTTCTTGTTCCCATTGCAAGCACAATAGTTACTACAGCCGTAAGCCCTTCAGGTATTGCCGCCACCGCAAGGCTTACGGAAGTCATAAACATATCGAAAATATCCCCCTGCCTCAATACTCCGAGTATAAATATTACAACACAGACAAGAACCGCCCCTATTGCAAGGGTTTTTCCCGTTTCATCAAGTTTCGACTGAAGCGGGGTTTTTTTATCGTCTTGGCTTTGCATAAGTTTTGCGATTTTTCCTACTTCCGTATCCATTCCGGTTGCGGTTACAACGCCCTTTCCTCGTCCGTAAGCCACAAAAGAGCCTGCAAGCACCATATTATGCCTATCGGCAATATGGCAGTCTTTTACGCATATAAATCCACAGTCCTTTTCAACGCTTTCAGATTCGCCCGTTAACGCCGATTCTTCCGTTTTAAGGCTGACGCTTTCAATGAGGCGTGCATCCGCGCTAATGGAATCTCCTGTTTCAAAAACAATTATATCTCCGATAACTATGTCTTTCGCTTCGATTTCCTTAACTTCACCGTCACGCACCACCTTTGCTTTGTGCGGCGTCAATTTCTTCAAATCGTCAATAGCTTTTTGCGCTTTAGACTCCTGAACGACTCCAATAACTGCGTTAACAATAACTATTGCAATAATAAGGAAAGAATCCGCAAAGTCTTTATCCCCTTTCAATACGGAAATAATAAATGAAGCCGCGGCCGCGCTCAGAAGCACAATTACAAGAAAATCGTTAAGCTGATCAAAAAACTTTTCAACAACCCCCTTTCTTTTCCCTTCATCACGAAGTATATTTTCACCGTTTTCATCAAGCCTTTTCTCCGCCTGTCGGCTTGTAAGACCTCTTGACAAGTCGGATTCCAATAATTCAACCGTTTCTAAATAAGTTCTGTTATGCCAGTCCATATTCTCACCTCGGTTAAATTTTATTCGGATGATAGCAAAGTTATTACTTTATTCATATTATAAAAGTAACCGTAAATTATCGGGGGCATATCAATGGCGTATAAATTAATAATACTTTCCCTTGCGCTTTCAATCGACGCTTTCGGCGTCGGCCTTGCATGCGGCGGCCGCGGCATAAAAATAACTCCCGGCGCAAAGCTGATAATTTCTTTCCAGTCGATAGCCATAACATTCCTTGCACTCGTGCTCGGTGATTTTATAAGGAATATACTGCCCGCAAAACTGGCCGGCAACATAGGCACTATAATGCTTATACTTCTCGGGGCATGGATAATATTTCAAAGTAAACGCCCGCCAAAGCCAAAAAAATCAAAAACACCGGAAAATAAAAAACATATATTTTTTTTAAAACAGTTCGGCCTTACAATAGAGATTGTACGAACACCGCAAAGCTGCGACATGGATAATTCAAATTCTATTGATACGCTTGAAGCTATTTATCTGGGATTTTCACTTTCAATAGACGCTTTCGGAGCCGTTACGGGAGCCGGTATAGCAGGCGGATATACAGTTCTTCTGCCATTCCTTGTCGCTCTTCTTCAAATACTTCTTCTTGTTTTGGGCACATATTTCGGCAATAAAATAAAAAATATCTGTCCTTTGAGAACAGATATTTGGAGTACGGTTTCAGGCGTGCTGCTAATAGCGATAGGCCTTATATATATGATTTAACTTTTTAAAAAATCAATTAATCTTTTATAATGGCGCTTGGCATCATTATATCCTTCATTATAAAGTTCATATAGCTTTTCTTTATTTTTCTCGAGCCTTCCTATCTCCACAGGCTTTTGCGGGCGTATGACATATATGCCGCCCGCTTTTTCCTTTTTTTCTATATAATCCAGAGTATTGTTATATTTAATATGTCTTTCGGCCATAGCTTTAACAAGATTTGGATACTTCCTGTATTTTATCTTCAAAACTCTGAGCATTTTATTTTTTGTTTTGCGGTATTTACCATCACGGGTAAGTATAACAACATTTTTTAAATTTCCGTCGCTTTCAGATTTTTTTATCGGTATTGAATCACTTATACCCCCGTCAAGGTATTTTCCGCCGTTTATTTCTACCATCCCGGAAATCATAGGGAGAGAACTCGAAGCTCTTATAAAATCAATATCTTTTTTCATATCTTTAACTTTAAGGTATTCGGCTCTTCCTGTAATACAGTTTGTAACAACACAACAGAAGTTTCCCTCGTATTTATTAAATGAATCATAATCATAAGGGCTGAGTTCATTCGGTATTGTGTCGTATACAAATTTGCTGCCAAAATAATCGCCTGTCTTAAACAGGCTGTATAAACTTGCATACCTCTTATCCTTCAAATAGTCCACGTTAACGTTAAACGCCCTTTTGCGTTGTTTTGACAAGTAGCTGCATGCATGGCAGGCTCCGGCCGAAACGCCGTATACCGACGAAAACCATATATCCTTGTCTATAAAAAAGTCAAGCGCTCCGGCTGTATAAACTCCGCGCATGCCGCCGCCTTCCAAAACCAGACCAGCATTATACATATAAAAGTCCCCTTAATCCAAAATCGCCGCCGCAAACGTATAGCAGTTTACTTCTTTCGCACCGTTTTTAAGCAGAACTGAGGCACATTCATTCAAAGTTGCGCCCGTTGTAAAAATATCGTCAATTAAAAGAATATTCATGCCCTTTACATCGCCGTTTCCAAACTCAAAGGCCCCTTTTATATTTTTCCTTCTTTCGGAAGCGTTAAGGGAGCTTTGCGGAGCAGTCTCCTTTGTCCTGATAATCGTATCCGCCGCCGTCTTTATCCCTGTCAGTTCCGCAAGCCTTTCGGCTATAATCTCCGATTGGTTGAATCCCCTTTCCTTATATCTTTTACTATGGATTGGAACAGGAACAAGCAAATCGCAATCTTTGAAAATATATGGAAAATTACGTCGGGCAACTTCATGCATAATTTCCGCAAAAGCCGCGCCGCTTCTTTTATAACCGTCAAATTTAAAGTATCTGACGGCCTCGCGTACCTCGCCGTAGCTGTAAACTGCAAATGCGCTTGTTATATTTTCCGTAAATTTAATGCTTTTGTCATTAAAATACTTTACTGTTATTCCATTGTTTTTATTCATGCTTTCAAAGCACGGGCCGCATAAATACTTGTTGCCTCCCATAGGAATTATGTCAAGGCAAACGGCGCATCTGGGAGGATAAATCAAATTAAGAACGGCATCTGCAATTTTAATCATGTTTCCACCTTATTCCTGATGCATAAATTCGTACAAAGAACAAATACGTTTGTCCAAAGTAGAATATCTGTTAATCTCCCTGTTATTATCAACCATTTTATTCATAGTTTCAGGTATACCGACAAGTACAGCCAATTTTTTTGCCCTCGTAACCGCCGTATACAAAAGGTTTCTTGAAAGCAGCATGGGCGGACCGCTGTGTATAGGCACAATAACAACCGGGTATTCGCTCCCCTGAGATTTGTGTATTGTTACCGCATAAGCAAGCTCCAGCTCCTCGAGCTGTGTAAAATCATATTCGACCAATTTATTATCGTCAAAAATAACGCTCATTGTTTCACTGCTTTCATCAATATCATGAATTATGCCGCAGTCGCCATTAAAAATTCCGAGGCCTTCGTCTATAACCTTTCCTTTAAATCCTTTAACTTTCCAAGCCATATTATAATTATTTTTTATCTGCATAACTTTATCGCCTTGACGGAAAGTTCCCATTCTAAACGCCTTTTCTTTTTTCCCTCTATGCGGCGGATTAAGCGTTTCCTGCAAAACTTTGTTAATTTCCTGAACTCCTAGTATCCCCTTTTTCATAGGAGTCAATACTTGAATATCGTTTACAGGGTCGCATCCGTTAAACGCCGGCAGTCTTCTTGTTATCAGATCTTTTATGGCAGTTACCACATCCCCCGCATTGGAACGCTTTACAAAAAAGAAGTCTTTCGTTTTATCGTTTAAAACAGGGTAAAGGCCGTTGTTTATCCTGTGCGCATTTGTTATTATCGCGCTTTCCTGCGCCTGCCTGAAAATTTCAGTAAGGCGCACAACTTTTATAACATTGCTCTTTATCAAATCTTTTAATACGTTTCCGGCCCCTACAGAAGGGAGCTGATCAACGTCTCCCACAAGTATCAGCCTTGTTCCCGGACGCACGGCGCGCAAAAAACTATTCATAAGCAATATGTCTATCATAGAACTTTCATCTATTATAATAACATCGGCGTCTATCGGATCATCTTCATCCTTTTCAAAGGACTGCGTTCTGCTGTCGCCGTCAATAAAGTTAATTCCCAACATCCTATGAATTGTCTGTGCTCCCATGCCTGTGGCTTCTGTCATCCTTTTTGCCGCCCTGCCGGTAGGAGCTCCAAGCATAATGCTCCTTCCTTCTTTCTCTAATATCTTGATAATGGTGTTTATAGTAGTGGTTTTTCCGGTGCCGGGTCCGCCGGTTATTATAAGAGCTCCTTCCGTCAACGCTTCCTTGACGGCCTCGCGCTGCTTATCTGCAAGCTTAATTCCCGTTGATATTTCGGCATTGTCAATTACACTGTCCCAGTCTTTCCCGTATTCGTCCCTGTATTCAAGCAGTTCAATCATTTTTTTTGCCGAAGAAATCTCGGAATAATAATATAAATTTAAATATATTATTACTTCATCATTTAAATTTTCACGCCATATCTGATGCTCTATCTGTAGTTCCAAAAGTCCGTTTTCTATAAGCGTGGCGTCAACTCCGGTTATATCCTTAACATTTTCCAGCAGTATATCCTGCGGCAGATAAACATGGCCGTCCTGCGCCGCTTTATTTAATATATACTTCACGGCGGCTTTAATCCTTCCGGGGGCGTCCTCGGCTATACCGGCCGAAGCGGCTAATTTGTCTGCCATTTTAAATCCTATGCCTGTTATGTCGTCCGCCAACCTGTATGGGTTTGTATTAACTATATCAAATGTTTTTTCTTTATATTTTTTATATATTTTCATTGCATAAACAGGAGTAACTCCAAAATTTTGGAGAAAAATCATAACCCGCCTAAGTTCATGCTGTTCTCTGAAAACTTGACTTATACGAACCGCTTTTTCATATGTAAGCCCCTTTATCTCAACAAGCCTGTCGGGCTTTTCTTCAATGATGTAAAATGTCGTTTCGCCGAATTTTTCAACAATTTTTTTAGCCGTTTTAGGCCCTATACCTTTAATAACACCGGAAGAAAGATATTTTTCAATACCGTCTATGGTTGTAGGAATTGTTTTTTCATAAAACTCAACCGAAAGCTGCCTGCCATAGGAAGGGTGTACGGTCCAATTTCCTATAACCTTAAGGCTTTCGCCGTTATGCAGGTTAGGCACAATCCCAACGCATATAACTTCGCTTTCACCATTATCGACAGAAAAAACCGCATATCCGTTATCGCTATTTTGAAATATAATATCTTCAACTGTGCCTTCTAAAACAACGCTTTCAGACAATAACTCCCCCTCCTTTCCAAATCAGTTAAATTTTATTTTACCACAAAGGAAAGGCTTTAACAACGTTCTTTTATCTCACATTTAGTTTACAAAGTATAAAATTCCGTTTATCGTCAGAAAATATAAATGTTATGTTCCAACTAAAAAATAAACGGCCTGCCGCATATAATATTGCATATTGTCTTAAAGCTGTTATGCTTGGACACCAGGTTTTAACGGACAGCAAGCGGCGCAATAGCCGCATTAAAAGCGCTTGATGTAGAGTTTGCGGCATTTGCGCATCTTTATCTTGCTCTTACGCTGCTGCCGGTTAAAACTCGCCGATCTCACAAAAAAATTTTTTGCTTTTCAAGGCGCATACGCACAGACCCAGCGGTTTCTACGGCAAACGTCCGCAATGCGGAAATGCGTAAAATTTTCATTGTAATACGTGTGCGCCCTTGCAAATTGGAGCTAACACTATAAAGAGTAAAGCGTATGAAATACAAGTCTATTTTATAAAGCAACCATAATGGCGGATAATTAAATAATATTTGCCGAATAAGCATATAAAAACCGCGGAAATAAATTCCGCGGTATATTGAAACATTTATTTAACTATATCTTTTACTACTTCATCCGGCAAAACAAACTCAGGGCTGCCTTGAGCTCCGGCGGCAACTTCATATTTGTCAAAACAAATCACTATATTACCATCGTCATTAATATAAAATTTCTGGTCTTTTTCTATTTTTTCAAAGCCTTCAAAGTTATTTTCATTTTCCGGAAGGAAATACATTCCTCCCTCTTCTTTATTAAGTCTTTCCATTTCACCTTTTATATATTCGCTGATAGGAGTTATATAATCAACATCGTCTTTGAACAATCCTTCAAACGTAAGCAGTTCGCCTGTTTTCTTATCTATGTTATAATATGTGTGTTCAATCCATGAAGATCCGCTGGCTCCGTAAAGGTAAACGTCAAGCGCAAGCATATTTTCATTATCAGTTTTTACATTATAGTTATATTCAATTCCTTCATGGAAATTGCCTTCGCCGAAGTCTTCAGTAAGCTCCTTGATTGATTTCTCAAAAGCCGCTATAACTTCTTCTGCGTTTTCCTTAAACTCGGCGTTCAGCTTTTCTTCAAGCTCCTTATCAACAAGGCCTTCAAGCTTAGGAGTGACAACCGTCGCATTATAATTTCCTTCATCAACTTCATACTTATTAAGCGTAAGCACCTTAACTATGGAATCAACCACCGGTATGTTACTCATTGCATATGCAAAAGTAGGGCTCACATTCAAACTTACAGTTAAAACAGTCACACAAGCAGCCGTACCAACAATACCACGTAACATTTTTCTTTTTGAATTCTCTTTTCTCATAGTTTCTTCAATCCTTTCTTTTAATCTGTCATCAGCTTTGATATTTTCATACTCAGTTTTCAATTTATTTAAATCCATTAAATCGCCTCCTCAACATCGACTTTCAATATTTTCAGAGCTTTGTACAGTCTTGTCTTAACAGTATTTTCATTAGTATCAAGAACTTGTGCAATTTCCTGCAAAGTCATATTTTCAAAAAACCGTAGGACTATAATTGATTTATACTTTTGATCAAGCTTTTCAATAAGTTCGTTAAAATTTAAATCGGAATAGTCATCTTCTGTTTTCTGGAGGTGTTCCATATCATCATAATCCAAATACACTATCTTCCCTTGCCGTCTTATATAGTTGATAGCAGTATTAGCTATTATTCTGAAAAACCACGATTTAATATATTTGGGTTCTCTGAGGGAATTGATCCCTTTTATAGCTTTTACCACACTCTCATTGAGTATATCTTCTGCATCTTCTTTATTTCTCACATATGTGAAAGCAAATCTATATGCGCTATCTATATTCTCTGTTATATAATCTTCAAACAGCTTACTTTTCTTCATTCTTTTTCCTCCTTTGTATGTTAAGACAATATACAAAGCCAAAAAGTTTTAATAATTTATTTAACCGGTTAAAATTAACTGACAGCATTTATACACACTGTAATTTCAGGCTTACACATTATGTTGTAAAATCTGAAAATAATAGACTTACGAATTGATATATCAAGCAAATTGAAATAAACTTTAATATTTCTGACAAAGTGCCGTTATTAATATAACTTAAACTTTTACCTTTCTGTATGTTAAGACAGTATAACTATATAAAAAGTTTTAAATATCATTAAAAAAATAAATTTAAACTTATGATAACAAAGATAACCAGACTGTAAATTAGATTAGACACCTCATTACTGAAAATCTATATAATAAATAGCCGCATTTATATTTAAAAACATATTGTAAGTATAACTTGAAAACCCGTATATGTTTTGATTTAAGCCTTATATCAAACAAAATATGGTTCTGCCAATGCGTCTGTGTAAAAAAGAACGATACCTTCAGGGCACAATGACATATATGCTCCATGTGGTAAATTTTCTTTCTCTTCAGCGGTGCAAATACTTGTCTGTGAACCCTCAAAATTTCCTTTGGAAAACGCTGCATGACGCGTCTCTGACGCGGTTTGCACCCTTACTTCTGTGTAAGTCGGCGCATTTTGCCTTGAATAACAAAAAATTCCCCCATAGGGAGTCAAAGATTTGAGGAGGGCATTAGCGGTTTAATAGCAAAGAAAAAGCATGTAGGCGTAACCAAAAGTACATCAATTGCTTTTGACGCAGCTATTAGTTTTATAATGCCGTCCTCGACCATATATATCCTTGTACGCTTAAGGTACTATATTTTTAAATAATAATTTAAAGTAAATTATTGTTTTTTTATAACAGAACTATTTAAATTGAAACAACATTTAATAAATCGGACTCATAAAAAATAAATGCCTTTGGCAAAAATATAATTTAAATTAACATTACTCCACAAACCTAAATAAAAAATACCCTTAAAATATGCAAAATATATATAATGCTTATGAGGCGGCATTACGCTTCTGCTCAAAATTACTTTTGATGTATCCGGATAGTCAGCCTTTGTATATCACATAAACATTATATATCCCGTATGCGCCAAATCACAATATTATGTAAGCGCGCTTTAACATCGATATCAAACACATAATATTTTAAGAAATAAAATTTAAGAACCTGATTAAAGAACTGTATAGAATGGTTGTAAATAGAGTTTTATGAAGTGTAACTTGATTTATGAAGCGTAAGTCAAAGAGTTGAAAAAAGCTGATTCGACAATAACCAAGCATATATAAAAATTCAGCTTATACCTTATTATAAAATAAATTTACATTTAGTTTAGTATCTTACGCAAAGTATTTCCTATATAAGCCCCTGTTTCAAAATTAAACCATTTATAATCTTACAAGACGCATGTAAATTTAATTAAATCACTTCTTTAGTTTGAATCCTATAAATAAAATAAAAAACCTTAAATATCCGATAAATATCAGAATTTAAGGTTTTTAATAAAAGGCGCCACCCGGATTTGAACCGGGGGTAGAGGTGTTGCAGACCTTTGCCTTACCACTTGGCGATGGCGCCAAAGTGACCCGACCGGGAATCGAACCCGGGTTACAGCCGTGAAAGGGCCGTGTCTTAACCGCTTGACCATCGGGCCTTATTCTTTTACTTCTTACTACTTCTTTCTTACTTTCTTCCCGCTTTTTATTAAAAGCTCCCCGAGTAGGGCTCGAACCTACGACCCATCGGTTAAC